>NZ_JAVKPR010000011.1:0-109756 GCF_040980905.1 Kocuria sp. CPCC 205235 | reverse complement strand
TGGCGAGGCCTCCGAGGCCAAGATCAAGGAAGCCTCCGACGCCATCGCCCGCCTCGTACGCTCCTGACCACAAAAGCCACCCCGCCCTCAGCGCCAGGTTCCCCCAACACACCGCAGATCCTTGAGGGTTCGGGGCGAGGCGGGGTGCGCACGCCGGGCGTACGCCCACGCAGAGTGCACTCGGTCACCGCACCGAGTGGAGCACACTCGAGACATTAGATTAGGGCGGTTGCCCGAAAAGGAACCCCAACTGCACCACATCTGCTGTGGGCCTAGGGGTTGCTGCGCTCCTGAATGTGCTGCGCATCTGCCGGAACCTACCGGGGTGCTTCCGAGCCTGCCGGGGGCGGTCGATCCACCACCCCGAGGGCAGGCGAAGCGCCCGGTGGATACCGCGGTGTGGGAGGCTGGCCGGCGTGCATACCCAACCCGGCTACGACGAACTGGCCGAACAGTACGAGTTGACCTTCCCGGACCCGTTCCAGACACCCCTGGAACGGCATGCGGTCGCCGCCTTCGCTGACATGGTCCGGGAGCACCATGACGAGGGCACCGTGGTGGACATCGGGTGCGGGACCGGACACGTCACCGCCGAACTCGCCCACCGCAGTCTAGACGTCGTAGGGGTCGATCCGTCAGAAGCCATGCTGGGCATCGCCCGGCGGTCCCACCCCGAGGTGGTGTTCCGGCGCGGTGCGGCAAACCTGAACGACTCGGCGGAGTCGACCGACGACCTGGTTCCGTTGCGGGGTGTGCTGGCGCGCTTCAGCCTGATCCACGTCGCTCCTCACCTGATCGCTGGCGTGCTCACATCCTGGGCGCAGCGCATGCCGGCTGGCGGCGTGGTGCTCCTGGCCTTCCAGAGCATTAAGAGCGACGAACAGCCGGTCGTGCCGTTCGATCACGCGGTGGCACCGGCTTGGCGATGGCACCCCGAGGAGATGAGCGTACGGCTCGCTCGAGCCGGCTTCGACGAGGTTTGGCGCACGATGAGTCGGCCCGACCCGCTGCACCGCTTCCCGGAGTGCCACCTGGCCGCCGTACTCCGCCCCTGATAGCAATCCCAACCGCACGCCACAACCCCAGTAGCTGATCGAGTTCTCAGCGGTCCCAGACAATCTTTAGGGTGCTGGAGAAAGCCCCCGACGCGGATTCGCTGGACGCCTCGGAATCGGCAGGTTTTTCTCCCGATGGCCACACCCGAACCGCTCGATACGTGAACCCGTCCTGCTCAGCCTGTTCCCACTCCAGCTCCACTGCCTGCCCCGGCACCAGTGACTTGAATCCGCGAACAGCGACATGACTGAAGTGAGCCCAACACCCCCCAGGGGTTTGCTCGGAGTCAACAACTCCCCACCCAGCGTCGTCGAACCAAGACCGCACCACACCGGAAACACTCATTTAACGAGACTACGACCTCACCTGAAAACGCTTAGGACCAACCCCTAATGGGGCGAGCCGCAGGGTAGAATGGGGGCATGTCAGCAGGATTCGACTGGGTGCCCGACCCCGGCCGGGGTGAGTGGCTGCGCCTGATGGAGGCCGAGCCGCTGGGCAGCGTCCTGTCGGTGGTGCCCAGCGGTTTCGAGGCCTACGCGCGCTTGTTCCATCCGGTTGAGCGCGACCGGCCACGGGCAACGAAGACCTGGCAGGGCCTGGACCAGGCGATGTACTTTGCCGATGTTCCCGACCTCGAGGCCGCCCTGGAAACCGAGCGGGCCACCTGGGCGCAGGCCGCGGCGTCCTTCGGGACGACCATGCACGCCCAGGCCCAGTACGCACGACTCGTCCGGGCCGACTACGGTGCGGTCGACGGCACGATCGCCCCCGACGGCTGGCGGTACAGCGACACCACCGAGGGTCGCCTCGACACCGCCTCCCTGGCGGCGGCCGCGGCCGTGCTGGCCCGGCACACCAGCACCCCGGATACCGGGATCGCCGCGATCTGGGAGGGCTGGGGCGGACTGGTCAGTTCGGCCGGAGCCGCCCGTCTCGTGCTCCTGCCCAGCGACGCGTGGCCGGCCCCCGACACCGACGAGGACACGAGGCGCGTCACCATCCCCTTGCTGCGCGACCGGCTGGCTGCGGCCCTGCGGCAGAGACTCACCGGTGCGCACGTGTCGCTGACGGCCCGCTTCCGGGGTGCCCATCACGACCCGGCACCCGGCACAGGGGTGCTGGCTGCGGAGATCGCCGCCGGTCCGCGGTTCGCACTGCACGGGAACAGCGGGCGGAGCTACTTCCTGTTCGAGGCCGGAGCCCACGACTTCGCCGACCCCACCTGGCCGGCCCGCGCGCCCTGGGTCGAGGAGCCCCTGTGGGCGCACTCCCCCAGCATCCTGTGGCCCGAGGACCACGCCTGGGTGCTGGCCACCGAGATCGACTTCGACTCCACCCTCGTGGCCGGCACCACCGCACTGATACGCGAACTCATACGAACCCCTGGCTTGGAGGTACTGCCCTTGCGCACCGACGCCGACCTCACCTGGGACGGCGATGCGATTAACCGACCCCAGTGACGTCGTAGCCCTCATGCCGCACCAACGCCTCCCGCATGCCGGCCTCCAGCGGGCCCGGATGCGCCCACGCGGAGCTCAGGCAACCAGAGGTGGTTGTCATGCCCGTTTACCCCGCGCGATGAAGAGCCCGCTCAGGTGCCTCAAACGCATCACGGTGTCCACAGACAACGACGGTCTCAGATGGCCGTCGCCTGCGGGAGCTCCCGGATCCGCCGGTAGAGGGTGGCGCGGGACATGCCGAGATCGCGGGCGACTTGGGTGGCCGGCTCTCCGCCCTCGATGAGCCGCAGCGCGTTGCGGATCTGGGAGTCGGTGAAGGTCTGGCGCCGACCACCGAGGTCCTTGCCGGCAGCCCGGCGCTTGGCCACCGAGTCGGTGATCCGTTCCCGCTTGATCTCCAGTTCCATCTGAGCCAGGGCGGCCATGACGGTGAAGACCATGGAGCCCATCGGGGTGGCGGTGTCCACGTCTCCCCCACCGAGGTTGAGCACCCGCAGCCCGGCGCCCCTCCCTCGCAGTGCTTCGGCGAAGGTCAGCATGTTCTGCGTGGAGCGGCCCAACCGGTCCAACGTGGTGACCACCAGCGTGTCACCCTCTTCGAGCGCAGCCACGGCACGATCGAACTGCGGGCGGGACGCGCGCCCTCCAGACACTCCATGGTCGATGTAAATGTCATCGCGCCGAACCCCGGCACCCAGGAGGTCAGACACTTGACGGTCTGCTTCTTGCTGGCGCGTCGACACTCGCGCATACCCGATCCGCTTCCCCACGTCCACCCCATCTGTCTCGCAACCAACGTTGAGTATCCGATTCTAGGGGCATAGATAAAGCACAAGGATGCGAGACACCCTGAACCGCGGAAACATGCGGGCGCAAATTTCTCGGACGAGACGTCTCGCATCCCTTGGGATGCGAGACAGATATCACGCCCAATCTCGTGCCGAGGGCTTTGGATATCGTCCGGACGGCAGGGATTCAGGTACGAAGGGAGCAGCCTGGCCAGTCTGCTATTGAAGCAGGTGGTTGGTAGGGAGCAGTGCATCAGAAGGTCGACCGCCGGACTGTCGGTCTATGGTCGCGCCCGAGTCTCGCAGTGCGCCAATGACCCTTGGCGAGGGATGTGCACTCGAGGCCGATCCGCTAGCAACCTCATAAAGCTATCATCAAAAATTATGAGATAGTAGTCAAACTCATAATTCTGAGGAGCTAGACTATGACTTCCCCGATCGACTGGCCGTCCGTAAGCCATGAGAAGCGCACGTGGATCCCGAGCGCACATGCTGCATGGGGTGTAGGTCCGGAACGAGCCATCGTAGGATCCCAATACCTATCTGCGGTCGTCCCACTTATCGCAGATCGCATCCCATCACCGAGTCCCGATGTCCGCGAGGTGGCAGAGGAGGCCGAGCGCGAACTTGCTCGCTTCGATGCCGAGCTTGGGAAACGAGTTGCAGCCTTCGCTCCTGTGCTGTTGCGCTCGGAGGCAGCATCGTCGTCGCAAATTGAGAATCTTACGGCGTCGGCACGGGCAATTTTCAGCGCTGAGCTGGGTGTAAAGAAGAGTCGGAATGCTGAGGAAATTGCGGCTAATACGCAAGCTATGAGGGCTGCTCTTGACCTAGCACGAGACCTCTCAGAGGAGTCCATCAGGAAGCTGCACGCCGTACTTATGGCTCAACAGCCCCGTCATACACCAGGGCAGTGGCGAGATGAACCCGTCTGGATCGGGGTGCGCTCAGATACTCCCGTTGGAGCTTCGTATGTCGCGCCTCACCAAGAGTATATAGCGAAACTTATGGACGATCTCGTGGGTTTTGTAAACAACACAGCAGTGCCAGCGCTAACGTCTGTTGCTGTCGGGCATGCTCAGTTCGAAACCATTCACCCCTTCAGTGACGGCAACGGGCGAACAGGTCGAGCTCTAGCGCAGTCGATGCTACGTCATAGGGGAGTGACTCGGAACGTAGCTGTGCCTGTCTCTGCAGGACTCCTTGCCGACGTAGACGGATATCACTCGGCGCTTACGGCTTATCGAAGTGGCGACGTAGACCCAATAACTCTCCTGTTTGCGGACGCGTCACTGCGTGCTGTCCGCAATGCTCGTAAACTCGTGGAGGACATCGATCGCATACGAGAAAGCTGGAATCATCGTCTCAACGCACGGCGAAACTCCAACGCGTGGAAGCTTCTAGATGTCCTCGCTCAACGCCCGGTACTCAACAGTGCCGCCGCTGCTTCAGAACTCGGAGTGCAGCAACCGAATGTATACCCACCACTTCGGGCACTTGTAGAAGCAGGTATCGCAAAATCGAAGGCCGAGCACAAGCTGGGACCATTTTGGCGTAGTGACGAGGTGCTTGCGGCGATCGACGCATTTGCCGAACGGGCTGGTCGACGCTCAGCGACCTAAGGTTGAGGCCATAAAAGTGTTGGGCCAATCACTGTCACTGTGGTCATCAGGCCAGGGGCCCATGTGGTGTCTCTGGCAAAACTCACCGGATCTCTCACTGTGGAGAGCGCAGCGTCAGAGACGTGAATGTTGTGAGACATTGCGGGTCAGTGTCGCAGTGACGTGTGATGCCTCGCCATGGGCCTTGTGCGGGCTGGCACTCCACCTCCTGCGCTGGTCCGGTAACCCTGGTTGGCGTTGGTGGACGGAATCTTGGTACCGGCCTGCGGCCGCCGGTGGGATGGGTTGGGACGATGTGTGCGGGCGACGGAGGAGGCGAGGGTATGGATGCTGCATTCTGTATCTCACCTCAGGCGGGCGCGGGTTGGCTTCGGAAATAGGGGCCACGCGTCGTCGTTGCACTGGCCGTTCTTGTCTTCCCTTCAACGTCATGCAGGCCTCGTTTCTCATCGACACGGCACCCATGGTGGCGGTGGCCGACCGGGTGCGACCGGACCAGGGTAAGACGTATGAAGAGGAGCTGGATGGTGGCGCTCACCCGTATAGTCCGCTGTCCACGACCCGGTCGAAGATCTGCACTGTCACTGGCCGCCCCTCTTCCTCGGGGGAGCACTTGTAGTGGGCCGTCGCCCGCTCGTCGGCCACGCAGTACAGGTAGTCCAGCGACAAACGCACGGCGCTGTAGTAAGCGACCCCGGCCACCAAGGCTGCGGCGGTTACCGGGAGGAAGTATCGGGTGAGGAACTTCAAAATGCTGAAGTACCACCGGAAGGACAGTACGTATTCGAGCCCCAAGGCGAGCCCGGAGCACGCCCGGTGGAACAGTCGTAAGGACCAAGGCGTGTCGGGGTCCGCTGGCACGGGGTCAAGGTGATCGCTAATCACGCCCGTGAAAAACTTCGATACTAGCCAGATAAAGGGAAGACTTAGCGCCAGGCCGCCCAGCACGCCGAGCAGTATGGCCGCAGTGTAGGAGAGCACCCCCACCTGTACGAGTAAACTTTCGTAGGTATCCCAGTCGATCTCGGACCGTTCATTATCATTGAATATCATTAGGCTCCCCCTGCATGGTCGATAATGTCCTCACGGATGCGCTGGTTGGTCCCGCCACCTGCAGGCGTTCACCGGGTTCGGGACTGACGCACCGATCGGTCAACGTCCCCTGTTCGTGTGGCAGTTCATTTTTTTTCAAGGAGGGGCATGACGCGGCGCCCTGCAGATCCGGAGTTGCCGGACACGCGAATTTCCTTGACGGTCTCAGCACTTCTTGGGCCACCAGGACGAAAGCTTCTTCAAGTGCTTCCCGACGGCCGTTGTGTAGGCGGCCTCGTATGTCTTGAGGCTGCCAAGATCAACTTGCGATGACGGAATGATCATGGCCGCGTCTTCGGCGATGGCCGGCTGCTGCCAGGCCTCTTTCATTGCGACGCCGGCGGAGGCGCGCACCTGTTCAATGAGGGCGTCGTATGCCCGTCCAACGTCATCGGACTCGGCACGCGTCCACGCCAAGTAGTAGTTGAGGTGTTCCTGGGTCTGGCGTATCTGCTCGGAAATCCGGACTCGCTCTTCCCCTGGCTTTTCGATGTTGCGGCGGCGGATTACGTAGGGGTATTCCTTGTACTCCGCATAAGCGGCAAATGCTTCTGCGAAAACTGTTCGCACCCTGGATCGTTCTTCTTCCCGACTTTTCCGCCAGGCCAGAAGGGTGTTGATGGTGCCGGTGAGGATTGCAGCCAGCACGGCGCTGGTCAGCAGTATCGGGAGAGTTATTGCGTCCATGTAGCTGTCCTTTCTCTGTGCGGAAGTGGCATCAGTTGTCGAGGTGTCCGACTTCGTCACCGGGCCAATCGCCGGTCTGGCGGTACCACTGCTCCTTGATGAGGTGAGCGGCGATATGGCCGAGCAGAGCGGATGGTCCGTTGCTGGGGCGCCAGCGTGCTTCGGGCGGGTCGTAGGGGAACCACATGCACAGGCTGTCGTCGCTGTATCGGTGCGGTGACTCGGTCGGGCCGTCGACGAACACTCGGGGCACTTCCGGGGAGCCGGGAGAGAAGTGGATCTCGATGCGGCGCGTGGGGACTCCCGTGGGGGTGATGCTGGTGGACAGCGCGAAGCCTCCCCGGTATGCGCGGCGCGGTTTTATGGCCTTGACACCGGGGTTGTCGAGTCCGAACTCGTAGAGGAACCGGATGCGATTGGCGGGGGTGGCGAACCAGGGTGGGTGGCGCCAAGTGCTGCGTGCCGTCACCGGTTTCCGCCGTAGGACCGGGTCGGCGGGATCGTTGCCTCCACCCCGCTCAACCCGAGAGCGGCCGTTGTGACAGGCTTCCGGCTGGACATGAATCCGGCGGCGGCCGCGAGACCTTCGGAGGCCGGGGCCTCGATGTACTTCCAGAAGATCTTCGCCAGCGCGGCACGGACCTTCTGCTCGTCGCCCTCGTTGGACATCGCTTCTGCTACCGCGTCGGCGGCCTTCCGCAGCCGGGGGCGAACCTTGTCGGCGGGCAGCAACAGCTTGAGGTTCGCCGAGACTCCCGCAGGGTCGGGCGTGGCCTGACGGGATTCGAGGCGGTTGGCGGCACCTTCAAAGAGGGCGTGCAGGCCGGCTGGGATTCCCATGCCGGGCTCCATGAACTCATACGCCCAGACCGACAGCATGAACGAGGAGACCCCGGGGGTGGCGTACTGCTTATTCCATGCCTTGGCCAGCCGGATGACCTTGCGCCGGGTGGACCGGAAGGAGGCCGTTCCGGAATTAAGGAGTGCCACGTGGGCTTCGGGGTCGGAGGGTTCCCACATGTTCTTGGTGAGGTTCGGGATCCACAGCCCGTTGCCCTCCTTCCTGGTGAGGGCGACGACGAGATCGACGGTGGGGTTCTGGTCGTTGACGGGCTCGGCGAAGGTGACCATGGGGCCGCGCTTGGAGGTGTTGATCCTCGCCTTCGGGTAGGTCTCGCGGATGATCGGCCCGATGAGCGTTTAGAGGTCTTCGACGACTTCGAGAGGGGACTCGTTGTCTCCTTCAGGCCCCAGCCGCGGATAGCACCGGCGGTCTAGGACTAGTCCGCCGTCACCGTCACTCACCGGGCCGTTCATGGTGTGTACGGCAAGGGAGCCGCTCTGGTAGGTGCGCAGCGCTCCGTAGAAGGAGCTCCCTGCGTCCCGTACCAGCGCCAGTCGTGTGCGTGCCTCGGTCAGTGCGTCATGGTCGGCGTCGATGTCTGCCCTGATCTCGGCCAGGACGTCTGCTGTGGTTCCCACTGGGGGCTCCCGTCTCTCGTTCGTGAGGGCGGGAGGTTTCCCGTCTCATCCGTGTCTGACGGGACAACGCCGGCCGTGTCCGGTAGGTCAGGACGCGCAGTCGGAGCAAGTTTCGGAGTCGCCGTCGAACTGGGACGGGTGTTTGACGAGGAAGCACCGCAGACATTGCCGTTCGGCGGCTCTCGTGCATCCGCAGTGGCTTCGGGGGCAGCGGGGCTCGCCACAGGAGGGACACGTGAATTTGACGACGAAATTGGTTCCACATGTCTCGCAGTCATCCCATTTGCCAGCAGGAGATGCTGCTGCGGTGGCCTCTTGGGGAGGCGAGTGAGGCTTCCAGGAGGCGCCGTACTCGACCATCACCGCGAACAGAAGTCCGTCGCACCAGGCGATCTGGCCGTAGAGCCGGTTCGACGTGTGGCCCGTGGAGTAGTGGATTTGCGCGTCATCGCGCCCGATGATGCGGTCCGTCGGAGGTCCGGTTAGCGCCGCCGCGACCAGTGGGTTTGCGGACTGGTCCGAGCCGCGTGCAGGAGGGTAGACCGTGCCTCGGGCGGCGGCGAAGCTCACGGCTCCTTCCGCGTCGAAGACGGCGACGACACCTGGTGTCTTGAGCTCGGCGACAAGGCGAACGCAGATCGCGGCGCGGGAGGCCTGGGATCGATGGAACAAGTCCAGGGCGCTCTCGGCGGTCGGACCGCCTGGTGGCACGGCTTGGCTGACAAGCGCCGGCGGAAGGAGCACCCTGGCGGCAAAAGCGTCGCAAGCGGCGTCCTCAAAGGCCTCGGAGTCCTCGGCCTCCATGAGGGTGGTTCCGAGACCGAGGTCGGTGCTCTGGATGTGATGCCCGAGTTCGTGCAACAGGGTGAATCGTTGGCGGCGCAACGACATGGATTCTGCGACCACGAGCGTCGGGGGCGTGGTTTGCCAGAGATACCCTCCGGCAACTGAGCATCCGCGGCGGGCGTTGCCGGAGACGTTGCTCTCTTCGGGGACCGGGGCTATTTGTACCTCTGGCCAGGAGGTGATCTCCGAGAAGGCGTCGCTGGCCAACCGCGGAGCAGCTCCGGGCCAGCACTGGTCGAGGGCGGCAAACATGCCCTCGACCTGTTGGGGGGTCCCCTCGAACAGCTTCGGCACAACTACTCCTCTGGGTTGGTGCTCTCACTGAGGCGGCCCAGTGCGATGGTCCGCAATCGCTGTCTCCAGACATTTCTGCCCTCGCCGTGCTGGCGCGCTGCAAGTGCGAAGGTTTGGCGGGCGACGCTATGCCGTGCGTCGGCTTCGTCGGTTTTGCCCGATTGCGCTTCCGTGCGGACGAGGTGTCGCCAGCGGGGCTGCTCAAGTTCAAGAAGCAGATCGCTGGGCAGGGGTTCGGCCACCGCACTAATGGCATCGGGGGTAGAGCCGACGTGCGCGGCCAGTTGCTGAATCTCTTCGGCTGAAAGTTCTTGGCGGCCTCGGATGATGTTCATGGCCTGGCGCTGGGGAACGTCGAGCGCCTCCATCACCTGCGTCAGCGTGAAAGACGGCTTCTCATGGTCTGTTCCTGCCTTTTCCACTTCAGAAGACAGGGGTTCGAGGACTTCCATCCACTGGTCAAGTAGGTCTTCCATCTCGGCCCGCTTCTCAGCACTAGGCGATGTGTCTCCGTAATTGCCGTGCCCGGGGCGGGTGCCAGCAGATTGCCCGGTGGCGTCAGTCATATCGGCGATCGTCCCGGGGGATACGGGTATGTCTGCGAGAACCTCACCGAGGGGGCGCTCCAGGGTGCGAATCGGGATCTCCCTCGTGAGCCCGAGCCAAACGGTCATCGGCAATCCAAGCTCATTGGTTGATGCGTCGAGGACGACCGACTCCTGGTCCTCCAGTCCGGGTTCGATCGTTACAGGCGCGACGACGACGGTCCGCGGGTTAAATGGCTCCCGGAGCGTGAGGAGCAAGATGGTGGCACCTGCCCATCGAGCTGCCCAAAGACGGTTGCTTCGCACCTCGTACTCGGCAGAGTCAACGTCTGAAGCCTTAGGTGCTCCGGAACGCAGAACGAGTGGCGCTACGTTCGTCTTCGCTAGTTCCAGCAGTCGTGCCCGTGCTGCGCTGGGTGTCATATTCATGGGTTCTGTCCTCCATCTTGGAGTGACGGGACAAGTTTTGAGGCGTCCATGATCGACGGTTCCTGGGGTCGGCGTTCCGCTGCGCAGAGAGCAATAACCCGGCGCAGGACCTCAGGAGTGGTCACCTCATCGCCCGCGATCTCGATGAGCTTCGACTTCAGGGCGCGAATCCGAACGGCAGTCGCGCTGCGTCCGAGACCAAGCGTTTGCGCTGCGGCTTTGGAGTCGTCGAGGACAAGCACAAGCTCACGCTCTTCCACGGACAGGCGATCAAAAGCTCCTCTGGCCAGCGAGTCGAGAAGTTGGTGCTCTTCCTGCTGCACCATCTCGCCAAGCGGAGAGAGTTCCGGTGCCGGAACTGCTTCTGCATCCACGTCCTCGTCGGTGGAGACGGTAGACGGGTCCAACACGTGAGGAAACCGATGCGCGAGAACTGCGACGAGGGTGCTGATGTGCAGACTTCCTTGTGCTGCGAGAAAAAGCTCGCTGAGCAACGCTTCAAGCTCGCCTGGTTTCCCAAGCTGCGCGCGCCGCTTCCCTCCCGGCGGTTCGGGGTAGAACGTCACGTGAACCCGTCGCGCGACCGTGGTCAGTGCGGCCACATCATTGCGCCCCGCATCCGAGGGCCCCTCGGCGAGACCCCAATGATGTTCAGCTGGAGCACGCTCGAAGTGTGAATCACGCGCCAGCCGCTTCTCCAAGCGGTCCCGTAGCGCCCCTATAGCTGTGCTCGTGTGGAGATCGATCAGCCAATTACGCACCCACCGACGAAACATGCGTCCCAGAGCGTCATTGTCTTCTGCCTCGAGCAGTGCTGCAGCCGTAAGCGCCTTACCGCGGGCCGCGAAAAAATCGGAAACGTAGTCCTCGTGCGTCGACACTGGGTCCGAGGTCAGCGCGGGAAACCGGCGAAGTTCTTCGCGAGTGAGCTTCACCAGAAGTTCGAACGTAAGGCCGCCAAAGTGCCCAAGCGCACGGAGCTCATCGACCACATCGGTTTTTCCTGTGACTGCCACGTCGGCCTCAACTCCTCACTCATACCAGCTGGTGACCAGGCCGAGGAGTGACAGTTCCTCGTTCCGTTCAGGTCATCCGTGGAGATCCCAGTTGAGGTGATCTCCATGTCCTATGCTGGCACTTCAACTGCCATTCGTGCTATTCGAATAGACGACACAGCCTAGCCAGCACTGAACCTAGGAATCCTCATGTCGTCCACGTTTGTTCAGATACGCCCGGAGGAGAGGCGCCTCGCAAGCAAATGGTCTTATAGCTCATGGGTTATGAGGCGGCCGGGGTGTGTGACACCGCGAGTGTGACTTTTGACGCCGACTGCATGCAACTGGCCTTGGGCCTCGGCCTGGACACACCAGTGGATATCAGCGGAAGGGAAGCTCACTTCGCTCCACGGGCACGGTGCCCATGCCGGCGTCGATGAGGCACTGAGTGACCGTTGCGACGGTCTCTTCGCTGGCCCGAGGCCCGACCAAGATCTCTGCAATGGGTAGGGGTTGGCGTTCTGCGGTCGCTGGCGTGGCCTGTAGCGGCAAGCCCTTCCAGGGCACAATCGTCTTTTGCGCATTGGCTGGCATCACCTGCAACTCCACGCCAGCGGAAAGACTGACACATCTGGTCTCCTTTTCGTGGCGAAAGCCAGAGTGCTTAACGTTCAGCGCCGTCAGGATGTTGAAGACCATGAAGCTTGTCAGGTTCATGTCCATGCCCTGTCGGATCGAGTCGTCCATCTCCGTGACGAACCGGGCTGCGGTCAACTGCTTCTGTCGCTCGGTGTAGACAACCTTGAGCCACTGCATGCCCAACAGCTCTGCCTGTCCGTCATGCCGTGGCCGGTCGTCGACGTCGGTGACCAGTTCGATTCCCAGATCCAACCCGATGGACACACCTTCAGGGCCGGTGGCATAGGAGTTCCATTGGTAGGGGCTGTCCCGTTCCCGAGCAGCGCACAGAATGTTGACATGCTCGAAGTAATCTGGGTACCCCTCGAACGGCCCAGCCTGCTCCAGGAGTTCGCGCGTCCCGTCCGCAAATGAGTTTTCACGGCCATGGTGCTCCCATGCCTGCCGCAGGAACTCGATCCCGTGGCGGAACTCCGTACGATCATTGGTCGCCCGCCAGCTGGTAGCCCACAACTGCTGGCTCTGGATGATACTGCGCAATGCGGACAGGGAGGTGTAGTGCCAGCCTCGGCCGCTTTGGACGGTCAAGGGTGGGCGGTCCACAGGGTGGATCGTCCGGTGCACGGTGGTGCTCATCCCGGTAAGAGTGTCCAGGACCAGAGGCACATCAAAGTTAAGGTGGTTCATCATCTCGATTTTCAAGAGCAGAGGTGTCGCTTCCCCAGTCGTGTGTACAGGCTATTCACAACCGCCCACAGGGGCTCATATGGTTCCTGCGAGGCAGCAGGCTGAGTCGGGTGCAGGCATCGCGCCGGCACCTGCCCTAGTGTGACAGAGGGGCGCCCTAGGATAGTGGGATGACCGAAGCTGTGGCTCTTGATGTACTGCGTGACGGGGACACCGTCGATCTCCGCAAAGCCCGAGGTGCGTTTTTCACCCCGGGTGCGATCGTGGACTTCATCACCCAGTGGGCCATCGACGAGACCACCGAGGCGGTCCTGGAGCCGGCCGCCGGTGAGGCCGCGTTCCTGCTCTCCGCCGCCACCCGCGCCCAGGCGGTGGGTAAGGCGGTGGAGCTAGTCGGGGTGGAGCTGCACGAGTCCTCGGCCACTTTCGCCGGAGAGTTCCTGGCCGATCACGGGGTGCAGGCCCATCTGGAGGTCTCGGACTTCTTCGAAGTGCCGGCTTCCCCGCGCTTTGATGCGGTGATCGGCAATCCCCCCTACATCCGCTACCAGGCCCACGCCGGGGCCTCCCGGGCCGCCTCCCGAGCCGCAGCCGCAGCCGCCGGGGTTCAGCTGTCCGAGCTCGCCTCCTCCTGGGCTGCGTTCGTGGCCCACTCCACCGCGTTCCTGCGCGAGGGCGGGAAGCTGGGGCTGGTGCTGCCGGCGGAGCTGCTCTCAACCAACTATGCCGCCCCGGTCCGGTCCTTCCTGATGGAGAACTTCGCCAAGGTGGACTTGGTGCTGTTCTCCGAACGGGTCTTCCCCACGGTCCAGGAAGAGGTCGTGCTGCTGCTGGCCAGCGGCTGGGCCCAGGGCCCCACCGACCGGTTCCAGCTCTTCCACGCGCACAACGCCGCGGATTTGGCCCACCTCGGGACCCCGGCCACCTGGGTGCCGACCAGCACCGGGGAGAAGTGGACGGCCGCGATGGTCTCCCCCATCGCCAGCGCCCTGTTCCACACCGTAGCCGACTCCCCCGCCTTCACCGAGCTACGGATGTGGGGCAAGACCAGCCTCGGAGCGGTCACCGGCGGGAACCGGTACTTCACCATGACCGCCGAGGAGGTCACCGAGCTCGGCCTGGGACGCGAGGAGGTGGTGCGGATCTCCCCACCGGGCTCCAGCCACCTGCGCCAACTGGCCCTGACCCCGGCCCGGTTAAAGAAACTCACCCAGAACGGCTCGGCCACCTACCTGTTCCGCCCCGGGATCAACCCGTCGGCGGCGGCGAAGGTGAAGATCGCCGCCGGGGAGGCCGCCAGGGTGGATCAGGCCTATAAGTGCCGGGCCCGCACCCCGTGGTGGCGCACCCCCCTGCTGGAGGCCCCGGACCTGTTTTTGACTTAGAGGTTCCGCCGATAGGCGTGGAACGGCTGTGGCATGAGACAGGCACGAGGCCTGGTAGACACGGATTTGTCGAGAATCATCATGTCTGTCAGGAGCACTCGTGCCTGCTGTTCCATCGTGCATCATCGAGCCCATCTGGGACCAGTTCCAGGTGTTGATCCCTGCTGTGGCGGACGAGCATCCGTTGGGTTGCCACCGGCCACGCATCCCGGACCGGGTGGTGTTCGACAAGCTGGTGCAGGTCCTCGTCCTCGGGGCCGCCTACGAGAAGGTCGCCGACACCATCTGCTCGGCCACCACCATCAGACGCCGACGCGATGAGTGGATCGCCGCGGAGATCTTCACCGCCCTTGAACAGTTCTGCCTTCACGCCTACGACAAGATGGTCGGACTCGAGCTGGGGAACTTGGCGGTGGACGGGTGTATCACCAAGGCCCCGTGCGGTGGCGAGGCCGCCGGGAGATCCCCGGTGGACCGCGGGAAACAGGGAACCAAACGCTCGGTGCTCGTCGAGGGCACCGGGATCCCGCTGGGAACGGTGGTCGCACCGGCCAATCGCCACGACTCCCCGCTGCTGCGCCCGACCCTGGAGACGCTGTCCCGGTTTGGCTTCGATCTGCCGGAGCGGATCACGGTGCACCTGGACGCCGGCTACGACTCGAGGGCCACCCGTGAGCTGCTCGAGGAGCTGGGCTGCGAAGGCGAGATCGTCACCAAGGGCATCCCGGCCCCGATCCAGAACACTGCCCGCTGGGTGGTGGAACGCACCAACTCCTGGCACAACAGAGGGTTCCAGAAGCTGGCGATCTGCACCGAGAAACGCACCCGGGTGATCGAGGCGTTCATCGGACTGGCCAACGCCATCATCATCACCCGGCGGCTGATCCGCGAGGCCTGGACCCGCCACCGTTGGGACACTCGACCGGCCCGACGACCCTGACCTACCGGCGGAACCTCTAAGAAGTAACCCGCCTCGCCCCAGGATGACGAAAGCCCGCCGAGTCGTATGCACACGACTCGGCGGGCTTTTTCACGGAGAGATTTCCCGCTACAGGCTACGGAACTCCGCGACGATCTCCGCCGCGGGCCGTGCCTGACAGGCCCCAAATCCCGAACCCGCCCACAGGTTCAAACCTTCCGGATTATCCGCCGACGCCGCTCGCAACGGTGCCGTCATGTAGTGCACTTGCGGGTACCCGACCACTTGATTCGCGGCCATGCGTTCAGTGAACCGGTTGCTCAGTGCTCGCGCCGCACGACCCGAGAACGCCCGGGTCACCACGGTGTCCCGGTACTGGCCGTTGACCAGCGCGTCCTTGTGCGCGTCCTTGGTGCCGGCTTCATCGGCGGTGAGGAACAGGGTTCCCACTTGAACTGCGGAAGCGCCTGCTCCGAGAAGGTTCTGCGCGATCTCCGGGCTGGTCACTCCCCCGGCCGCGATCACGTGCCTGTCCGTGTACTCACGCGCCAGACTCACCAGTTCGTGGGTACTGCTTTCGGACGGTTCCTTGGCTTGTCCATGAGTGGCCCGGTGTCCGCCCGCCTCAGCTCCCTGAACGACGATCGCGTCCGGATGCAGGGCATCGGCAGCGCTGATCTCCTCAGGATCCGTTGCGTTGAGGACTATCTCGGTGCCCACGGACCGCAAGCGAGCGACGTCGTCGGCGGTGGGCAGACCGAACGTGAACGAAACGAGCGGGACCGGGTTGGCCACGAGGTAATCAACCTTGGCGGGGTACTGATCATCGTTGAACGGGCCTGGCTCGGGCGCCTCGATGCCCAGCTCAGCGGCCATGGGGGCGAGCGCGGTGGCGTACGCGTCGAGTGCCTCGGGATCAGAGGGGTCCGCTTCGGGGACGAACAGGTTCACGCCAAAGTTCAGTGTGCCAGCGCGGACGTCGTCGATCTCGGCGGCCATCGCCTCGACCGTCTTGTAACCGGCGGCGAGCATGCCCAGCCCGCCGGCCTGAGACACCGCCACCGCGAGCGCCGCGTTGGACGGCCCACCCGCCATGGGAGCCTGGATGAGCGGGAGGCAGAGGGTGTCGAGCATGGTGGTCACGGTGTCTCCCTATGATGGTCGGGTGTCTGAATCCAACCCTGCCACCGACCGTTCTCGTACGCCATCAGTTACTTCCGACGACGCCGCACCCGGCCTTACCGCTGATCGTCCCGTCATCAAGGTGACCGGGGTGGTGCTGCGCCGCGCGAACGGCGACGTGCTGACCGTGCGCAAGCGCAACACCGGGATGTTCATGTTCCCCGGTGGAAAACCCGAGGTCGGCGAGACTCCCCTCGACACAGCTATCCGTGAGGTGGAAGAGGAACTGGGCCTAAAGCTGGCCCCAGAGGACCTGGTTCCCGTGGGCGAATGGATGACCGATGCCGCGAACGAACCCGGCCACGGCCTGCACAGTCACGTGTTCAGGGGACTCACTCTTCTGACCAAGGCCCCCGTACCGGCACGTGAAATCGCCGAACTGCGCTGGCAGCCGGTCAACGGAGTGGAGGATGTCGAGGATCTCGCTCCCCTGGCTCGCTGGTATGCGATTCCGGCAGTCCGAGAGCTTTAGTAGTCCGGAAGGACTTTCCTACGTCACGGGGCGAAGAGCGCGCCTCGTCCATGAGTGCGTTGGGTTCAAGCTGGGCCGTTGGACGGCGAGTGACTCGTTAGTGTCATCTCGGCGCGGTCCCGCCTTGCCCTGAAGTAGGTCATCAAGCCGATCGTCGTGACAACGACGAGAGTGATGAACCAGTTGCCCCAGTCCGCTCCTCCTGACCACCACAACCCGACCAGGGACAGCAACGCAACGATCCCCTGGACGACGAAGGTCATCAGAAGGATGTAGACCAGCAGCTTGGGGACGGTCGAGGGCGACCCACCAATGGGTAACTCGGAACCGTCGGAATCCGGGTCAAGACGGCCTTGCGCCTTGAGAGACATAATTTGCTGATCACGGAAGAGATACCCCGTAAGACCGGCGATAAGCCCCGCCAAAAGCGCAGTACGCCAGAGTGTTGAGGGTCGCCCGCTCAGCATCCCCCACGATCAGGCGGTAGAGCAACGTGACGCCCAGAGTGAAGAACGTAAGGCTGAACCCGGCGAAGATCGCTCGGGGGATGGTCGTGACATTGAAAAAACCGCTCACAGGTTCTCCTCCTTAGGGATTCTCCCTTGAGTCTCAAGATTTCGGATGCGAACCCCGCGGCCGAAATACCCGATGGACGCCACAACCGCGCCTTGCACGAAAAACGACACAACGTGAAACAGGCTGACTGTTCCGACATCAAAAACAACGGAAATGGCTGTCGCAAATCCGAGCATGATGAGCGCCAGAGTCACTGCTAGCAGCACCGCCCGCCAAAATGTATGCGGAAAGTACGGATCCGCCGCCTGAATGATCGCGGTCCTGGATTTCTCATCCGTTTCGCTCATGGGCGTTTTAACTGTGTCAGTAGCCATCACGCACTCTCCTTCGGAATTTCATCGCCCGTGTACATAACCCAGGTCTGGATAGCCGCCATTACGAAACACATCGTCAGGGTGAAACCCGTAGTGGCCTCGAAGAGCCCGCCGTGGGTGATGAGGTTGAGAAGTCCGAACAGCGCAATCGCAATGGACACTGCGAACCCGACCACATACAGGTTCGATGGGGGCAGAGGAAATGGTTGATCGGATACCGCTTGTCCCCTGGCTTCCGCCTTCAGCACCTTCTTTTCGTGGCGGACTCTTATTTTCTGCCGACGGGTGCCTCTCCCGAGTATTCCGCCGATGGCACTACCCACTGCAGGCCCGATGGCGACGAAGAAGATCGAGCCCGCCTGAAACCCAGACGAGAACAACTCGACTAGAGCGAAGACACCCAGCGTGAAGAAGTACACCCATGCCGCGTATGCAATCGCTCGACCCGCCGTCCACGGATACCACCAGTCCAGCTCAATGACCTGCTCATCGCTGAGCACTGGGACACTTCTCTGTTCTGGCACTGCGGTTGACATCTGAAACACCTTCTCGTGACTCGTCACGTTCTGGGCATTCCACCGTTGCATGTCTGACCAGCCACTTCAACTAGCCAAATGGCCAGTTTTCTTTCCTACGCGATAGGCCACCAGACCCACAGCGGTGACACCCGAGAGCGTGATGGCCCAACTGGCCCAGCCCGTTCCGCTCGACCACTGACCGAGCCACTCTGGTAGAACAAACCGTTCACTGGCGGCCCTCAATATTGGTGCCTTTACCCAAGTACAAGAACCACACCAGTAGTGCCACTGGTATGAAGCACATGGCGAAGATAAACCAGTTCAGCGGGCCGAAGGCGCCCAAGTGGCTCATGAGACTGAGAAAACCGAACAGGGCGAACCCTATGGATATCGCGTAAGCCACCAACCTCCAGGTGGGTGTTACCGACTCTGGAGATCTAGACCCACTCTCTTGGCTTTGACTGCCCCACTTAAGCTTCCGCTTAGCCAGATGGTCGCGGTACTTCTCACGACGATTGCCCCGTGACAAGTACAGGCCTGCAGCGCCGGCTAGAGCAGCAGGAATGATGCTCCAATAGTTCAGACCGTCTCGAAGCAGGGAAAATTGCAATTCAATTGCCGTGACTGCACCTACCGCAACAAAGTAAGTCCACGCTGCATACGCGACTGCTCGCCCCACCGTATGTGGATACCACCAGTCCAGCTCGATAACTTGCTCATCAGTGAGCTTCGGGACGTTTCGCTGTTCTGGCACTGCGGTCGACATCTGAAACACCTTCTCGTGACTCGTCACGTTCTAGGCATTCCACCGTTTCATCCCTAACCGGCCCGTTCAATGGCCATATGGCCAGTTCTGGACAATCGGGGCTAGGTTTTCCGCATCACCGTGGCGGCGTCGACATCGATATCACCCTGCGATTCCGCGGCATCCGGCGATGAGCTCGGGGTAATCCCCAGTTCTTCCAAATCAATGGTCCGCAGCTGCCCGTTCGTATCGTTCACCGGTGCATGCAGCAGAGTGGCTGTGGCCCAGCCGTGGGTCAGCAGGTAGTGATCGCTGTTCGGCTCCTCGCGTCCGGTCTCGGCGCTGTACGTCACTGCAATGTGTGTGTCGTCGCCCCGATCGATCTGCGCCTGCACCGCGCCGAAGGAGGCCAATTCGGCAGGCTTGAGGCCCCGGAGACGTTCGGGGGCGACGTCGGGAACGTTGATGTTCAAGATTCTGCCGTCGAATTCCCGAGTCTCCCAACGCTCCAGAGCGAACTTGGTGACCAGTAGTGCCGTCTCCCAATGCTGCGGCTGGCCTGAGGTGATCGAGACCGCGATCCCGGGAATCCCGTGCGAAGCGGCCGTCAACGCCGCGCCTACCGTGCCCGAATGCAACGTGGCCTTACCCGTGTTCGCACCCAGGTTGACGCCGGACAGCACCATGTCCGGCACCGCACCGAACGCCCCGTAAGAAGCCAAGAAAGCGATCAGCGCCGGGGCCGCCTTCACACCCACACATTCCACGCCCTCCGGCATGTTGGGCGGATCGGCATCCACGAGCGCGATCTTGCCGTCGATCTCCTCGCCGGACAGGGACGCGCTGGCACCCGAATACTCCTCGGCGGGCGCGGCGACCTTGACCTCGTGGCCTCGGTCCAGCGCCGCTTGGGCGAGCACCGCGAGTCCCGGGGAAGCAATGCCGTCATCGTTGGTCACAAGGATGCGCATGGCCCCATGCTTCCACGCCGCTCGCCCGGTCACCAGGGCCGAGCGCGTTTAGGACAGTTTTCGAATGGTGATCTGGCGGGCGAACTTCTCGATCGTCGTGCGATTTCCCGTGCCCAACCCACGCCGCGCCACATTGAGCGCTCCAGCGGATGCGCCCAGCGCCACGGCATCGACGAGATCGAGTCCGCGCGCGAGACCCACCGAAATTCCCGCAGTCATCGAGTCTCCCGCACCTCGGTGGTCCAGCGGCGTGATCGACGGCGCGGACACCTCTCGCACCGAATCGTTCTCGACCAACAGGGCCGGATCTTTCGCTCGCGAGATGACGACGGCGCCCGCCCCGCGTTCCAGCAACATCTTGCCAGCCTCGGTGAGAGACTCGGCGGTCTCGTCCTCCACGATCTCGAGGTCCATGATTTCCTCGTGGCTGATCTTGAGGACATCTACGCCGGCGTCGACACTGGCCAGGGCAGGCTTCCCACTCAGATCCGCAACCACGGGAGTGCCGGCATCCCGTGTATCACGAATGAGCCTTCGAAAGAACGATGACGGGACCACATCGGCCGGCTCCGCACCCGTGACCACCAGGACATCGGAGGCCAGAGCGTCCACAAAGGCCGTGCCGTACAAATCATCCAACTCGTGGCGGGACAGCTCCGGCGGCGGCATGTGGGCCTGGGTCTCCCGGTCCTCACCGCGCAGATCGTAGACGTAACCGCCGTTGCCGTAGTTGTAACGCACCGCGTTGACCTGCATGCCCATACCGTCCAGCATGGTCCGGATCAGTGAACCCAGTTCCCCGCCGAACGGGCCATTGATGGAGATTTCGGCTCCCAAAGAACCGGCCATGCGGGCGACCCACAGGCCCTGACCGCCCGGATGGAGATGGACATCCGACTCATGGTCGCTGCGGTTGCGATAAGCAGCGGGCTCGGTCATCTCCACCACCAATAGCGGGGTGGGAACCAAAATCGATACGCGGGGCTTGTTCCCGGTGGACGTGGGAGTCATGGCCGAAAACTACTACGAGTTAGGCCCTGGTGAACAGTAGGCATCGGTGTCACCATGGTGGAATGAACGCCACCGCGCCCGTACGCATCCTGGAGGGCCAAGCCGCCAGCGATCACACGCAGAAAGTGCTGACCGCGTACTTCAGCGAGCTCAATCATCGAATTGACGGCGGTTTCGACCCAGATCTCACGGAGAGCACCTCACCGGAACAGGTCACACCGCCCCGCGGCGACTTCTTCCTCATGACTGAATTGATCTCCGGAGAGGTCATTGCGTGTGGTGCCGTGCGCAAACTTGATGACTCCACCGTGGAGCTCCGCCGGATCTGGGTCACCCCTGATCACCGCGGCAAGGGACACGCTCGCACACTCGTCCGTTCGCTGGAGAACAAGGTACGCGCCCTGGGTGCCCACACCGCGGTCGTCTCTCTCAATGAGGAGATGACGGAGGGCATCGCCATGTTCCGCAAACGCGGCTACGAACCCGTGGAGCCCTTCCACGAGAACACCACGGCCACCGTTTTCCTGGCGCGCGAACTCTAGCTCCGGGACTCCTTAGTTTCTTTCTGGTTGGCCTTGTCGATGGCGTCGACCAACTCGTCCTTGGTCATGTCCGAGCGGCCTTCGATGTCGAGTTCCTGGGCGATCTCGTACAGGTGATCCTTGCTGGCATTGGCGTCGACGCCGCCCGCGGTGTCTTCCTTGTTCAGGCCACCTTTTTCGGCACGGTCGTCCGAGGGCCCGTTTTCGTCCTTGGGTTCCCAGTGATCCCCCACCTTCTCGTGGGTGTGCTTCACCGCAGACCACGCGGTGCGTGCAGCGCGCGATGAGCTGTCGTACTCGTCCTTGGCGGAGTCGTAGGTTTGGGCGAACGTGTCCTGGGCCTTCTCATCCGAGCGCTGCAGAGTGGACGGAATTTCATCCTGAATCGCACGGCCATTCTTCTTGGACTTGGGCATGATCCGCTTCCTCTCGCGAGACACTTAATAGGTAGTGTGCTGTCGATTTTACGCGCGGCCTGTGCCGCTCGGAAGGCGGCCGAGCGGCGTCGTCAATCAACCGCTGAAGAAGAACCGCGTCAGGTGGAAGAACACCGGCGCGGCGAAAATCAGGGAGTCCGTGCGGTCCAGGATGCCGCCGTGGCCGGGGATGATCGCGCCGAAGTCCTTGATACCGCGGTCGCGTTTGAGGCTGCTCATCACCAGGCCGCCCACGAAACCCATGAGGCATGCAATCAGCGACAACAGCGCGGCCTGCCACGGCGTGAACGGGGTTAGCCACCACAGTGCAGCACCCAATGCAGTCGCAGAAAGCACGCCCCCGATGAAGCCTTCCCACGTCTTGTTGGGGCTCACGTTCGGAGCGATCTTGTGGCGACCCAACGTCTTACCCCACAGGTACTGCAGCACGTCCGAGCCCTGCACCACCACGCACACGAACAGCAGCAGCGCACCGCCTTCCACGCCGCCGGAACCCAGGGGAGATCCGTCCGCTGCGGACTTGCCCTGGTTGAACGCCACCGGCAACTGAAGGATTGCAGGCAGGTGACTCAGCGCGTACACGCACACCATGAGCCCCCACTGACTCAGGGCCGCACGATGCAGAAAATGATCCGTCCGGCCGGACAGCGCCAACAGCACGGGCAGGAACAGGAACGCGTACACCGGGATGAAGATGGCGAACATCCCGTACCAGTGTTCCCACACGAACCAGTAGTGCAGTGGAGTCAGCACGACCATGATCCAGATCAGCGCGCGGCCGTCCTTCTCACCGGCCGGCACCAGCGCCATGAACTCCCGCAGTGCCACGAGCGATAGCAGCATGAACAGTACGAGCATCACGGTTTCCCCGAGCGCCAAGCTCACCGCAAGCACTCCCACCATGATCCACCAGGCAAAAATTCGTTGCCGGACATTGAACAGGGTGTTCCGCAGCCCCTCTTTGGTGGTGCGTCGAAACATGATCTCTGCGACCAGAGTGGCCACCACCAGGAACACCCCAACGCCGATGAGCAGTCGAATCGACTGCGGACCGATCAGCCCGATCTCGGTCATGGCTCAGCCTCGTTTCCTGAGTTTCAGCTTTGTTTCCTGAGTTCGCGAGAAATCCATCGGAGCCTGGTGGCAACGGTGAGCGCGGAGGCCGCGGCAATGAGGATCAGCGTCACGAACAACATCCAGCCGCGCGGTAGGTTGAGCAGCGGTTCGATCATGGTTGCCAGGATTCCTATCATGAGCGTCCACATCCGCTGCTGCTTGGCCATGATCCCGCCGAAGAACTGCCCCGCTCCGGCGCTTACTCCCAGCGTGCGCACGTAGGCGGTCAGCACGGCGAGACTTCCCGCGAGCCAGCCCAGGGTCACGCCACCGTCCATTGCCGACGCCGCATACCCGGCTCCCGCAAGAAGGGCCAGGTCCGAGATCCGGTCCGGCACTTCATTGAACAGTTCGCCGGTAGGGGTTTTCAGTCCGCCCTCCACCGCCAACATCCCGTCGAACATGTTGCACACGAGGCGCAACGGGATGGTCACGGCGGCGACGATGAGCAGGAGGAGGCGAGCGGCGTCGTCGAAATGCACGGAAAGCACCAGGCACAGGCAACCCAGGAGCGCGAAGCCGACCGAGGCCACGGAAATGTGATTGGGTTTCAGACCCGCCCGCTGCAGAGCGGACGCAATGCGCGTGGCCCAGCCGGTGGTGCGCTGTGGAATGGGACGGCGCAGGGGGTCTGGCGCGCTGGGGGAATTACTGCTGGAGCCCATAGATCTCCTCGAAGGTGCGCGGATTGCTTGATGCCACCTTGGCACACTCCACCGCGACCCGCGCGGACCCGGGTAGCCGCCCGTGGATTGCGACGCGCTACGCGTGGCGCATGTCCGGGGACTCCTTGTCCCGGAGCGCGGCAGTTTCCAACTGGATAGTGGCGTGGTCGAAGGAGACCGGGAAATGCTCCCGTACGCAATCGAGCACAGTCTCCAGGATCTCGGGGGCGTGCCCGGATTCGAAGCACCGGTCCTCGACCACCACGTGCGCGGACAGCACCGGCAGGCCAGTACCGATTGTGGACGCGTGCATGTCGTGAACATCGCGCACGTGTTCCAGTTCCATGATGTGTTCACGCACCTCGTCCATGTCCACGCCCTTGGGCGTGAACTCCATGAGCACTCCCATGGTTTCGCGCAGCAGACGGAATGCGCGGGGCAGGATCAACGCGGCAATGAACAAACCAGCAATGGTGTCCGCGCGCTGGAAACTGGTGGTGTGGATGACGATCGCTGCGATGATCACGCCCATGGAGCCGAGGGCGTCATTGAGGACCTCGAGGAAGGCCGCCCGCATGTTGAAATTCGAATCCCGGGAGGAGGCCAGCACGGCCATTGCCGCGATATTGGCGACCAAGCCGATGACACCGAAAATCAACAGCTCGACCGAGGGGATGTCACTGGGTTCGAAGAGCCGCCGGATGCCCTCAATGGCTGCGTAGGTGCCTACCACCAGGAGCAGGACGGCCTGCCCGAGAGCAGCAATGACTTCGATCCGGGCAAAACCCCAGGTGCGTCTGCCGCTGGGCGGACGCAGCATCATGGTTGCGGCGATCACGGCGACCAACAGACCCGAGGCATCCGCCGCGGCATGGGCGGTGTCCGTGAGCAGCGCCAGACTTCCCGTGAGCACGCTACCCACGGCCTGCGCGATCACAATGACGGCGGTGATACCGAACGCGATGACCAGCCGACGCCGCATGCCCCGTTCCGCGGCGTGGGGTACATGGGAATGCCCGTGGTCGTGACCCATCCCCATGCTGACTCCCCTTCCGGCTGACCTGTCCGATCCAGTTGATAACGGTACGGCAGGGCGAACCCCTCCTACAGTGAACATTACGGTGCGCCGAGCCAAAGACCAAAACGACCGCACGCGCGCCAAGGCACCAGGAGGACACATGAGCCGTTCCACTAAAGGTAGAGATCACGCCGTGGCAGCCGTCTGGGGTTTCGCGGAGGCCACCGCCTTCTTCATCGTCCCGGATGTCTGGTTGTCCGCCCTGGCCATGAAGAGTCCGAGGCGCGGGCTGAAGTGCGTTGCCTCTGCCACAGCGGGCGCCGTGCTGGGCGGCGCGGTCACTCATGCGTGGGGAGCCAAGACCGGTGGAGGACGATCCGCACGGGCGTTGGCCGCCTTACCCGCGGTCTCCCCCACCATGGTCCGACGGGTCGAATCCGACTACTCCGCCAAGGGGTACAAGGCCTTGCTCACCGGGCCGTTGCGGGGCACACCGTACAAGATCTACGCCCGGACCAATGGCTTATTGGGCCGCCCGCTGCCGCGCTTCCTGCTGTGGTCCGTTCCGGCGCGGGCGCCGCGGTTCATTCTGGTGACAGCGGAGATCGGCAGCTTGGGTGGGCTCAGCCGAAAACTCATGCCGAGCGCGCCGGAATGGGTCCGGTGGAGTATCTTCGCCGCGGGGTGGATCGGTTTCTATACGTGGTTCTTCAAGAACGTGGGCCGCTAGGGCTGGCCGGGCTCGTCTGGATATCGGGACCTGCGGGATCCGAAAGCCCGGCCGAGCGGCGGCGGCGTCGGAGCGACCCGAACCATTGCACAACGACTGACGGCACGGTAACCGGAGTTACCGTGCCGTCAGTCGTTTTCAGATGGTCTTCACTGTGAGTGGGACGCCGCTAGCGCTCCAGGATCCAGCGAGCGATGTCCTCCACGTCCTTGCGGGCCGTGGGAGTCCACACCATCAGCGAGTGGGTGTGCGGAGCATCCTCAGTCACGATCGCGGTGGTGTCCACGCCCGCGAGCTGCAGTTCCGCCACCGTGTTCATGGTGTCCGGGTAGAGGATGTCATGGTCACCCTGGGTCACCAACGTGCGCGGCAAGCCCTCGAACGTGCCGTACGCGGGGCTGACCAGCGGATCGCGAGCATCCCTCTCACCGGCCCACCAGCGGCCCGAAACACGCAGCTTCTTGACGCTGAGCATCTTGTCCTTGGACTCGTACACGGCAATCGCCGGGTTGACCAGGGTTGCATCGACCCACGGCGCAATGAGCACCAAGCCGGCCAACGATGCCGCACCCTGATCACGCAGGCGCTGCGCCTGAGCCAGCGCCAGACCGCCACCGGAAGAATCACCCATGAAGTACACGCGTGATCCCATGGAGCGGGCCAGTTCCAGCGTTCCGTCCACGAGCGGCTGAACTTCGTCCACGGTGTGCACGGGGGCCAGTGCATAGCTGGGCACCACAACCGTGGCACCGGTGCGCTTGATGAGCTCGTCCAGGAAGCGCCAGTGCGTGCGCACCATGGGACTCACATAGCCACCACCGTGCCAGTACACGATCACCGGAGCCACCGCGCCCCACGCACGAGACTTAGGCTCGGCCACCAGCACGGGCCGGCCGGCCACAACCACCTTCCGGAAGTTCACACGCTCATGCATGGAGCGGTGCGGGGCAGCCTCGGGCTTGTCCTTGCTCAGCTCCTCCCGCGCGCTGTCCTCTTCCTCGGGCAGGCTCGGCAGCAACGGCAGAACCGCGTCGGTCGCCTTGAGCGCCGGATCCGCCTGACGGAGGGTCACCTCCGAGTGCGCCATGGCCTTCACGGGGACGACGCCGCTCGCGGAGTTCCCCGCCGCAACTTCCCTCGCGGGGGTGGACTCGGCGGTCGTTCCCGACGCAGCGCCCATGGCAGCCGCACCGGCCGCCACGGTCGTAGCACCTGCCGCCACGGGTGCGGTGGACTGAGCCGAGCGATCGTTCACGGTGATGTCGCGATCCGAGGTGGGAGCGGCGTCGTCGTGATCGGAGCGGGAGCCAGAATCCGAACCGGAGGCAACTGCGGAAGCCGCACCACCGGTGGCTCCGGCGGTAGCACCGGCACGCACCAGGGACTCGCCCTCAACGTCCACGCGGGGCAGGATCTTGTCCAGCCAGCGCGGCAGCCACCAGACCTTTTCGCCCATGATGCGCATGACGGCCGGGATCATGAACATGCGGACCACGAACGCGTCCAACAAGACACCGATGGCCAGTGCGAAACCAATGGGCTTGATCATGGAGAGGTGGGCGAAGATGAAGCCCGCGAACACGGAGATCATGATGATCGCCGCGGCCGTGACCACTGCGCGGCCCGCCTTGAATCCGTGCACCACGGCCTGGCGCGCGGGGTGGCCGTGGACGTAGGCCTCGCGCATGCCCGAGCCGAGGAACAGCTGGTAGTCCATGGCCAGGCCGAACAGGATGCCGATCATCAGGGTGGGCAGGAAGCTCAGGATGGGCCCGGGATCGTGCACGCCCATCAGGTCGCCGCCCCAACCCCACTGGTAAACCGCAACCACGGCACCCAGCGACGCGAGGACTGAGAGCAGGAAGCCCAGGGAAGCGATGACCGGAACCACGATGGAGCGGAAGACCATGAGCAGCAGGAGCAGCGAGATGATGATGACCACGCCCAGGTAGAGCGGGAGCTTCTCGTCGAGCAGCTGGGAGACGTCGATGTTGGCTGCGGTGGTGCCGGCCACGCCGATCTGGACGTCCTCGCCGTTCAATGCGTCGCCGTTGAGTTCGCGCAGGTTGTTGACGAGCTCCTCGGTGGCAGCATCCGCGGGACCGGATCCCGGGATCACCTGGATCACGCCGGTGCGGTTGTCATCGGTGGTCACGCCGGGCAACACGTTGGCCACGTCGTCCTGTTCAGCGATGCGGTCGGAGACGAGATTGATCTTCTCGGTCGCCTCGTCATCACTGAGGCCCTCGGGCATATCGACCACGGCCACGAGCGGGCCGTTCTCGCCGGCGCCAAAGTCTTCCGCGATGCGCTGGTAGGCCTGGTAGGACGTGCTGTCCACGGCTTCGGTGGAAGCGTCCGGCAACCCCAGGCGCATGTCCTGAGCAGGCAGCGCCAGGATGACCAGCACGCCCACGCTCAGCAGCGAGGTGATCCAGGGGTGGCGCAAGTGGAACGGGACGTCGTGCTCGTCAATGTGCTGTTCGTTCGGAGCTGCGTTGCGCTGCTTTCGGGGCAGTGCCTTGCGCCCGGCCAGCGAGAGCAAAGCGGGGGTCAGGGTGAGGGTGATCAGCAGTGCTACCAGAACCGCCACGCCGGCCACGGTACCCATGAGGCCCAGGAACGGAATGCCGGTGATGTTCAACGCCACCAGTGCAACAATCACGGTCAGGGCCGCGAAGAACACGGCGGTACCGGAGGTGCCCACGGCCATGCCGATGGATTCCTTGACCTCCATGCCGCGGCGCAACTGCTGGCGGTGGCGGTTGAGCACGAACAGCGAGTAGTCGATACCCACGGCCAGACCCAGCATCACACCGAGCATGGGGGTCACGGACATCATGTCGATCACGCCGGAGAACGCGAGTGTGGCAGTGGTGGAGATGCCCACGCCGATCAGCGCGGTCAGCACCGGAAGGATCGCCGGCACCAAGGCGCGCAGCATGACCAGCAGCACGATGGCGGCGATCACCACGCCCACGATTTCCGCGGGGCCCAACAGCGCCGAGATGTCCTGGGAGAGCTCCTGTGAGAAGTCCACCCCCACGCCGTCGACCGGGTGGTCCTTCACGGCGTTCATCACGGCTTCCTTGGCGTCCGCGCTCACGGAGGTCTGGTCCACGGTGAAGTTCACGACCGAGATGGCGGAGTTGCCGTCCTCGGAAACCACGCGGTAATCACCCATGCGCTCCATGGCCTGCTCACCGGATTCCAGCTGATCCTGCTGCTCCTGGATCTGCTGCGGATTGATGCCGCGCTGCTCCAGGATTTGATCCGCGTTGGCGCCCGGGGGCAGGTTCTGCTGCAGCTGCTGGATGGCCTGCTGGCCCTCCTCCAACTGTTCGCGTCCGTCGATCAGCTGCTGGCGGCCATCGTCGAGCTGGGCCTGCGCCTCGAACGGGTTGGTGGCGCTGTCCACCTGGTCGATGCCCTCGGTCGAAGCCACGGCGTCAGCAATGCCCTGCCGCTGTTCTTCCGTGAACTCCGAGTCGTCCTCGGTGTAGAAGATCATGCGGCCGGTGCCCTGATTGGCCTCGGGCAGTTCATCCTGCAGGCGGTCGGCGAGCTGCTGGGTCTCGGTGCCCGGGATGGTGATCGCGTTGGACAGCTGCACGCCGGAGAACGCCACCGCACCCACGGAAATGGCCAGTACAGCGATCCACGAAACAATCACCGCCCACGCGTGACGGGCCGAGCCGATGCCCAGCCGATAGAGAAGTCGTGCCACGAAAGATCTCCTACTTTTTAGTAGCGATGGTCATGTTCAGTTACGTTCCGCAATCGCGGATCTCGTCGACGACGCCGCTCGCGCGGGCGGGTCGACAAAAGGTCAGGTATGTGAGGTTCTGAAGCCACGGCCCAGAATGTCCAGGGCCTCGGTGAGGAGTTGATCCCACTCGCGGCGGGTTTCATCATTCAGTCCCCCGCCAGTTCGCAGAAGCCACGCGTCCATGCACACGGCCATGGAATTGATGATGGAGGTAGCCACCAACTGCAGTTCGAGCTTGCTGCGCTCCGGGAGTCTCTCCTGCAGCACCCGCTCCAACTCTTCGGTGGCCGCATTGGTCACGCGGAAACTCCAGAGCGCGGCCGCCGGTGATTCTTTGACCTCTGTCGCTTGAAGCAGCAACGGCCGCAGGGCCTCCACCAGGCTGTGGACTCGCATGGCCGCGCAGAGATCCTGGTAGACCCGCCCCAGCGTCGGTTCACTCTGCTCGGAAGGATCCGGAAGTTCCGCGAGAACTTCCCCGATGAGATGCGAGACGAGTTCCGACAGGTACTCGTACCCGGCATCTTCCGCAGACGAGAAGTGATTGAAAATCGTGCGGCGGGGAACGCCCGCCTTCTCGGCCAGATCGTCCACCGAGAACCTCTGAATGCCATGGAGATCAGCGAGCTCACCGGCGGCCATCACGATGGCTCGCCGGTTGTGCCACTTGAGGGCACCCCGCTTGTCTTTGGGGGCCTCCCCCCGGCATGAAAAGTTCACATGTCAACAGTAGGGCACTTGTTGCACTCTGTGCACCTTCTGGGCCTGAGTGTGAGCAAGCAGACTTATAAAGGAATGCTGGTGATGTTCCCTGCCCACTGGCCTGGCCGCGATCAGGACAGATAACCCCGTTGAATCTCGTCCGGAACCATGTCGCCTCCGGTCAGCCAGGCAATGTGAGTGGCGTTCTGGAGGTGTTGGTCAGTGAGGTTCATTCGCTGGAGATACCGCGCATTGGAGGCGATCCACTGTGAGCCCTCCAAACTTGCGGCAGCGGAGGGTTCGACTAATATGCCCTCTGTCGCATATAGCGCTTTGACCAGTGCTTTCAGGCGTGGATCGGTCACGGTGTAGTACCCATCAATGAGGCCTTGCATGTGCCGCCCCACAAATCCGGAGGGTCGCCCCACTGCCAGCCCGTCTGCCACGGTGTGGGTGTCCAGGCCGAGTTCTGCCACGGAAATCTCGTCGTGGAGCCCGGTGTAGACACCCAACATCATGCAAGGCGCTGCTGTCGGTTCGGCGAAGACACAGTGGACCGAATCTCCGAATTCCAGCTTGAGGCCGTAGGCCACCCCACCCGGGGCACCGCCGATCCCGCACGGAAGATCAACGAACAGCGGGTGGTCCTCATCCACGGTGATGCCCTGATCGGTCAGCTGGCGCGCGAGCCGTCGGCCCGCCACGGCATATCCGGCGAACAGGCTGACCGAGTGCTCGTCATCCACGAAATGGGTGGCCGGGTCAGCCTGCGCCGCTGTCCGTCCCGCCTCCACTGCCGCGGTGTAATCGGTGCTGTGCTCTACCACTTCAACACCCAAACTGCGGAGGAGTTCCTCCTTCCACGCTTGCGCGTGCGTGGACATGTGCACGGTGGCTCGCAGCCCGAGCGCGGCGGCCGTAATCCCGATGGACAGGCCCAGGTTTCCCGTGGAGCCCACGACCACACGATGCTGAGCTATGAGCTCGCGGAAAGGTTCGGAGCTGAATGCTCGGTAGTCCGTGGACGGTAGCAACCCCGCTTCGTTTGCCAGTGACTCCGCGTACTCGAGAACCTCGTGCACTCCCCCGCGGGCCTTGATGGATCCGCTGACGGGCAGGATGTCGTCGCGTTTGAGCAGCAACTGTCCCGCAGCCAGGTTCAATTCTCGTTGCATGCCCAACGCGGCATCCAACGGGGATTCAACGACCCCTTGCGCCCCCGCCGTCTCGGGAAACGCCTGGGCGATCCACGGAGCAAACCGATCGAGTCTCGCGGCGGCGTCGTCCACGATCGACGGTGACAACTCCGATGCGGCCAGTCCCTCCGCCGTGGTGGTCACGGCCGGATTGAACCACGCGGACGGCTCTTGATCCGCCAGCCGGGCGAGGAACGGATCGTCCCGTAGGTTTCCGCGCGCCGCCATCACGCCTGCTGCACCGCCGCGGTCACGGTGGCCGGATCGTCGCCGTTCAACGCCGCACGCAGCAACGCCGTGAGGTTCTCCTCGGTCGGAGTGGTCGGATTGGTGTCGGGGATGGCTTTGAGGGACCGTTCCGCCGCCTCCGCTATGTCATCCTCGGTGAAACCGATGTCCGCGAGCGCCCGGGGCGCATCGATCTCGCGGTACAGGGAATTCAGGGCCGCGGTCGCGTCGCTGGACTCGGAGCCCAGTGCATCGGCCAACCGGGACGAAACCTCCGGCACCGCGGGCGCATTGAACGCCAGAACGTAAGGCAAAACGGTCGCGTGGACCTGCGCATGCGGAAGGTTGAACGTTCCGCCCAGCACGTGCGCGATCTTGTGATGCATTCCGGAGCCGGCGGATGCGAAGGACAACGCCGCGAGGTAGCAGCCGTACAGCGCCATCTCGCGAGCGCGCAGATCATCCGGATCGGCGGTGATACCTCGCAGGGCCATCGTCAGGGCGCGAGCGCCTTCGAGCGCGAACGTCCGATTGATCGGATCCGCCTTGGGCGCCCACAGCGAATCCACGCAGTGCGCCAGCCCGTTCAGGCCGGACGCGACCGACAGGCCCACCGGCAGGGAACGTGAGAGAGCGGCGTCGTAAATCACGGTGACCGGCAGGACCTTGGGATCCAGGCCGGTGGTCTTGGTGCGGTTCTCGGTCAGGCCCCATGTGTCGGTCGCCTCGGAGCCGGCGTAGGTCGTGGGCACAGCGATCAGCGGCAGACCGGACGTGAGCGCGACGGCCTTCCCCAGACCGATGGTCGAGCCGCCGCCCACGGTCACCAGCGCGTCGACCTTAGCCTCCGACGCCACCGCACGCGCCTTCTCCGCGAGCTCCACCGGGACGTGTTGGACCACCTCGTCCCACCACAGGCCGGGCTCGAGACGGGCGGTGATCTCCCGGGCGGCCCGTTCTGCGGATCCACCCGTGATGATCATGGGACGCGTGCTGCCCAGCCGCCCGAGTTCGGCTGTGAGGAATTCACCGGCCTTGTCGGAGCCAAACAACACCCGCTGGGCGGCGGTGCTGTGCTCGAACACCATGGGCTGATTGTCACCGGGCTTGGTCTGATTGGACCGTTGATCACTCACGAACATCCCGCTCTCTACGCACGAAGACTGGTTGGCTCCAGTCTGTCAGGTGCGCCGAGTCGACCCCAGAGCCATTTCGTGACGGTTTACTGCCGAGTATGGCGGCTTACCGTGCAGTAAGCCGTGATCAGATGGTGCCCGCTGCTTCCTCCCAGGTCCGGTACTGCGCAGCCAGCCGCACGGGAGCGTTGGGAGCGCCAAATCCGCGGTAGCCACCGCGGCGTTCCACGACCTCCACGAACACTTCACCGAGGGTCGCGGTGTAGAAGTGCAGGAACTCACCGTGCTCGTCGCGGTCGTAAAGCAGTCCGTGCTCGCGTAGTTCCGCAACCAGGTCCGGGGCCAGATCGAAGCGGGCCACGAGGTCCTCGTAGTAGTTCTCGGGAACTGGCAGGAAGGTGAGGCCGCGGCGTCGTGCGCGTCGAGCCACGGCAACAATGTCGGCGCAGGCCAGCGCCACGTGCTCGGGGTAGGCCGCTCCCGTGTACGCGCCTTGCTCCGCGGCGGTGGGGGCCACGTTGAGCGGAATGCGCACGGTTTCATCCGCGGACCGCATGACCTGCGAACGCACCAGCCCGGACGGCCCCGCGACCTCCTGAGCGGGCTGGGCATGCAGGTCGAGCAGAGAGGTCAGGAACAGGACGGCCTCGTCGTAGTGCTGCCACGGCTGCGCGAGGTTCACGTGGTCCACGCCGGTGATCAGGGATTCCGACGTCGCCTCGGCCGGGTCCGCGCCGAACTCCTCCAACCACGGGGGCACACCGCTGTCCGTGTGGGGACCGAAGAAGATCTCGGTGGCATCCGGAGCGACCACGCCGTGCAGCACGGTTTCGTCCGGCTGCTGGGTGCGCCAGACCACCGGGGCGAGCAAGCGGGAGGCGCGGTGGGCGGCGTCGTCGGGGTTGTCGACCTGGAAGCCCAGGGCGGCCAGCCGAGTGGGCTGCTCGAGCGAGGCCTCGAGATCCTCCGCGATGACCATGCGCACCGGGCCCTGCGTCCACGCCTGAACGGTGTCCTTGCTGCGGTGGTGACCGGCGAGCTCGAACCCTAGCTGGTGCAACAGGCGCGTGGTCTGCCCGAGCTTGGAGGTGCGCAGTTCCACGAAATCCCATGCCCGCGGCGGCTGGGGATCCGGCAGGTCGGTCAGCACGAGCGGCTCACGGGCGGGGTCCTCCCCCGCCGCGCGCACGGCGTCCGCCGTCTGGTCTTCGAGCCAGCGCAACGAGCGCAGCCCGTCCACGGCGGTGCGGTGAACATCCGCCTGGCGGAAGGCGTCGTTGAAGATTTCGAGCGAGACCGGACCCGCGTAGCCGCATTCGTGCAGGCGAGCTAGCACGTCCACCAGGTCGAAGTCACCCTCGCCAGGGAACACGCGGTGATGCCGCGACCACGAGAGGATGTCTTGTTTGAGCAGGGGCGCGTCCGCCAGCTGGACGAAGAACAGCTTCTCCGGGTCCATCGACTCCACCCCGTCCACGGTGTCCCCGCGGGAGAGGATGTGGAAACTGTCCAGGCACGTGCCCACGGCGGGGTGATCGGCCAGTTCCACGATGCGGTGGGCGCGGCGCCAGTCGTTGACGTTCTTGCCCCAGGCCAGGGCCTCATAGGCGAGCTTGATGTCGTATTCGGCGGCCAGTTCGCCGGCCCGTCGAAGCTGATCCGCGATCGCTTGGTCATCATCCAAAGCCGCCGTGGCCACGTTCGAGCACATCAGCAGCACCGGGGTGCCCAGGCGATTCATCAGCTCGAACTTGTCGCGCAGCCGCCGTAGCGAATCGGGGAACGCGTCCGGGGCGACCTCCACACCGTCCCGGAAGGGCTGGTACATGTCCAGGGACAGCCCCAGCTCCGCGGCCATGTCCCGCAGTTGTTCGGGTGAGGACGGCGAGACCACCAGGTCCTGCTCGAACACTTCGATCCCGTCGAATCCAGCGAGCGCGGCAGCCTGCATTTTCTCTTCGAGCGTGCCGGACAGGCACACCGTGGCGATGCTGGTTCTCATTGGGCCGCTCCGGTTTGCTGCGCGGTGGCGACCGGCGCCTGTCCGGTCAGGGACAGGAAGTGGTCGCGCATCCGCTGCCGGTCCGGCTCCAGATCGGTGAACAGCCTGAAAGCATCGACCGCCTGCCCGACCGCCATGTGCCCGCCGTCCAGCACCTGGCAGCCCAGCGCCTTGGCCGCAGTCACGAGTTCGGTGGCCAGCGGCAGGTAAACCACGTCCGCAATCCACTGCTGCGCGTTGAGCAGGGCGGTATCGAACGGGGTGCCCGGGTGATGATGCATGCCCACGGGGGTCGCATTGACGACGCCGCTCGCCCCCTTCACGAGCTCGGGCGCCTGTTCGGGTGAGACAGTCTCGACGACGGCGCCCGGGTACCGCCCGGCTAGGGCTGCGGCGCGCTGAGCCGCGCGAGCGACGTCGACATCCACCAGATCCAGGCGCTGGACGCCCACGGTGAGCAGGGCCTCGGCAACCGCCGAACCCGCGCCGCCCGAACCGAACTGGACCACGCGTTCCAGGTTGACCCCGGGCAGGCCGGCACGGAAACCGGCCGTGAACCCGGAGCAGTCGGTGTTGTAGCCAATGAACTTGTCGTCCCTGATCAGCACGGTGTTGACCGCTTCGATCGCGGCGGCCTGGGGATCCACCTCGTCCAGGTGCTCCAGCACGATCTGCTTGCACGGGTGAGTGATGTTGAAGCCGTTGAAGCCCAGATCCCGGCCGGCGCGCAGCAACTCGCCCACGTCCGATCCGGGGCGATTGATCACCGTGAGGTCCACGGGCCGGTAGAGGTAGCGCACGCCGTGGTGATCGGCTTCGCGCTCGTGCATGGGTGGGGTGAGGCTTTCGGTGATGCCGTCGCCGATCAAACCGATCAGGAAGGACTCATTGCGAGTGGACATGCGGTTCCTTTCGGGGAATCCGTGGCTACTGAGGTGACTGGATGCGTTGATGGGTCGGCAGGTGCCGCGGCGACTAGCGAGGTATCGGTGACTACGGACGCTGCGGGAGTTGCGAGGCCAGTTGGGCGGCGGCGTCGTTGAGCAAAGGCAGGTGCTCCTCGAGGCCGGCCAGGTCGCAGCGATAGACGGGGGCGGCGAGCGCGAGCGCGGCGACGAGCGGCCCACCCGGGGTCATGACGGGCACGGCGACGGCGCACATCCCGTCATCGTGTTCCTGGTCCTGGGAGGCCCAGCCGCGTGCGCGGGTTTCCTCGAGGATCCGCCGCAGGTCGTCGCGATCGGTGAGGGAGCGGTCGGTGCGCTGGCCCAAGTCGATGGTGGCGACCAACTCGTCGCGCGTTTCTTGCGGGCTGAAGGCGAGCAGCGCGCGGCCAAGGGATGAGGTGTGCAGCTCGCCGCGGTCTCCCGGGTCGGTGGTGATGCGGTGGTTGGGGCCGTCCACGGTGTGCACGGTGAGGAAACGGTCGCCGTCCAGAACGGCCAGCAGTGAGCTTTCACCGGTGGCTTCGGTGAGCTTGCGGAGAATGGGGAGCGCGACGCCCGAGTATCCCCTGGCCGTGGCGACCTTCTGGCCCATCTGGAACATGAGCAGGCCCAGGCGGTACTGCTTGGTGGTGGCATCGAACTCAGCGAAACCGGAATCGACCAGCGTGGTGAGCAGGCGGTAACAGGTGCTGAAGGCGTAGCCGGAGTCGGCGACGATCTGGCCCGCGGTGGCCCCGTGCGGGTAGTTGGCCAGCAGTTCCAGGAGCGTAAGTCCTTTGCGCACGGTGCCGGAGCGATCGGCGGGGCGCGCCTTGTCCTGCGTGCCTGCCTCGCCTGCCGCGTCCGCCGCCGAGACGGTGGTCTGGGTGGGGCTCATGATGTGCTCCTGATTGTTTTTCGTCGGGTACTTGACGAACAGTGTGACTCACATCATGCTTGTGTTTCAAGTATTTGAAAACTATTTCCAATATTTGGCAATCACCGCAGCGGGGACGTTCGATCCCACGCCTTCTGTGAAGGATGACTTCTCATGAGCACCACCCACCACACAGGCTCCCCGGGGGCCGAAAACCCGCCCAACCATTCGGCCGGGACTCCCGCCAAGACCCCGAAGAAGGCCGCGCTCGCGAGCTGGATCGGTTCGGCCCTGGAGTACTACGACTTCGCCGTGTACGGCACCGCCGCGGCTCTGGTGCTGAACCACTTGTTCTTCCCGGAGGAAACCTCCCCTGGCGTCGCTATTCTGCTGGCCATGGGCACCGTGGGCGTGGCCTACGTAGTTCGCCCGCTCGGTGCGCTGATCATGGGCCCGCTCGGCGACAAGTACGGGCGCAAGTTCGTGCTCATGCTGACCCTGTTCATGATGGGCGGCGCCACGTTCGCGGTTGGCTGCCTGCCGACCTTCGATCAGGCGGGCCTGCTGGCTCCGGCCTTGTTGGTGCTGTGCCGCGTGATCCAAGGCCTCTCGGCCTCCGGCGAGCAGGCGAGCGCTATTTCCGTCTCACTCGAGCACTCCGATGACCGCCACCGCGCCTTCACCACCAGCTGGACCCTGCAGGGCACCCAGTTCGGCACATTGCTCGCGACCGCCGTGTTCATTCCCTTCACCCTGATCCTCACCGAGGAACAGCTGTTCAGCTGGGGCTGGCGCGTACCGTTCTGGGCCTCCGCCGTGGTGGTCTTCGTGGCGTACATGATCCGCCGCCACTTGGAAGAGCCGCCAGCCTTCGAGGAAGCTCAGGCTGAGGGCGCCGAGGTCAAGCGCACCGCTCCCCTTACCACGCTGCTGAAGTACCACAAGGCAGCTGTGCTCCGTATTGCCGCTGCCGCCATGGTCAACACCATCAACGTGGTGTTCCTGGTCTGGTCGCTGTCCTTCGCAACGTCCATCGTGGGCCTGGAACGCTCCACCATGCTGTGGGTCTCGGTGGTCGCGAACTTCGTGGCACTGTTCACGATTCCGGCGTGGGCACTTCTGGCGGACAAGATCGGCCGCAAGCCCGTGTTCGTCGTGGGCGTGCTGGGTGCGGTGGGCTTCATGTTCCCCTACCTGGCCGCCGTGTCCGCCGGTAACTGGACGCTCATCTTCGTGCTGGGTGCGCTGCTGTCCGGCTGCTTCTACTCCATGGCCAACGGCATCTGGCCCTCGTTCTACGCGGAGATGTTCCCGACCCGCGTCCGCGTGACCGGCCTGGCCCTGGGCACGCAGATCGGCTTTGCGATCTCCGGTGGTCTGACTCCCATCCTGGCCACCTCCGTGGCCGGCGCGGACGGTGCCCAGTGGATGAACGTGGCCCTGGTCGTCGCTGCCGCGGGATTGATCTCGGTGGTCGCAGCGCTGACCGCCAAGGAGACCAAAGACCGTTCCCTGGACGAGATCGACGACCTGCACACCACGCGCACCGAGGCCCTCGAACTGGGTGCACTGGACCGCAAGGAAACCGCGGCTGCGGGGCGTCGCTGACGCAACCTCGTGATCTCCTGACCTGACCCACGCGACCCGGCCCGGGCGGCGTCGTCACCCCTGGTGCGTGGCGGGCCGCCCCGGTTTGGTGACGTGCAGGGCAACGGAGGCAAAGATGGCGACCACGGCAGCAGCCATCGTGAGCAAGAACCCGCGCCCCGGCTGCACGGACATAACGCCGCCCAGCGCGGCACCTAGTGAGACGCCCAGGACCAGGCACGTGGTGAGCATGGTCATCACCGAGGCAATGCGGTGTGACGGCGCGATCCGCTCGCCGCGGCCGAACGAGCTGACCAGCATGGTGCCCACACCCACGCCGATGATCACGAACAGGCCGGCAAACACCGGAGCGCTCGGCAGGGAGAACAGGCCCACGCAGGCCACAGCAATGATCGACGCCCCGATTGCCACGCGCAGGGACAAGGGGAAGCGCTCGGGCAGGCGGGAGACCAGAATGCTCGCGACCGCGCTGCCCGCGCCCATGAAGCCGTAAATGATGCCGGTATAGGCCTCGGTGCCGCGCAGCGCGTTGACGGCGGTCAGTGCGGTCTGGGTCGAGCCGAACACGGTGCCCACACATAGGCACACAATCATGGGCGGAACGGCCTTGGCGATGGAAATCTTGCCGATGCCTCCGGACGCAGTGTCCTCGAGCGTGGCCGCGCCGTGCTCGGTGCGGTGGCGCACCAGGTACACGATGAACGCGCCCTGGCCCACGAGCACCCACGCCATGATGGTGAGCAGAGCGGGATTGGGGCCGAGCAATCCGACCAGCAGGCCGGCAATCACGGGACCCAGGATGAAGCTGGTTTCGTCGCAGGCAGTTTCGTAGCCCAGCGCGCGGCTGATCAGTCGCGGTTGCCGACGACGCCGCGCCAAGCCCGACCAGTGCGCCCTCGCGATTGCGCCCACTTGCGGGTTCGCGGAACCGACCAGGGCAGCGCACACGAGGATGAGGGTGGTGGGCCCGTCGTTGACGACCGTCAGGAGCAGGGCCGTGAGGCTCAGCAACTGGATGAGCGTTGCGCTGACAACCACGGGCAGCGGACCGAAATGGTCGACGAGCCTGCCGACCAACGGGGCGCCAACTGCTGAACCAAGTCCCACGGCTGCGACCGTGATGCCGGCCAGACCAAGACTCAGTCCAGCGCCGCTGACGTACAGCAGCAGCCCGAGTTGCAGCGTGGCCGCAGGCAGGCGACCGATGAAGGCCGTGATCAGGAACGGCCAGCCACCTGCGGCAACGAGCGAATCCTGTGCTGAGAGTGGCGTCTGCGCCTGCGGGGCGGTCGAGCTGGGCAAAAGGATCCTCCGGGTACATCAAACCACCGCACACCCGACCACACGTGCGGACCGATCCCTCTAAGTTCGTCTCAAATGGTACTCGCGAATCGGGCGGTTGGCGCTGGGTGGAGGGGAGGGGTTGGTCACGGGTGAGAGTGGGCGTGGGCCCGGTCGTCGGTGCGTGCCTGGGGGTTCGGCGGGACCTTTCCTCACGCGTGAGGGGCACGCGCACTTGGAGGATCGGTGGCACTCGGGGCTCAAGCACTTGGTGGTTCGGTGGGGCACTACTTCACATGTGAGGGGTCGTTAGAACCCTTAGATGCACTCCAGGTGTCGTTAGAGCCTTTTCCGCTGGGCAGAAGGGTTCCAACGGCACCTCAGATGTAGGCGAAGGTTCGAACGACACACCAGGTGCAACGGAGGTGAGGCGTCACGCCATACTTGGGGCATGGATCAGGGTGTGAGGTCCGCCGAGTTCGGTCCGCCGGGGCCGCTGCGGAATCGACTGGTGTTGCTAATCCTCCGCGGTCAGAAGACGGCGACGAGTTCGCTGGTTTCGGACTACGACGTTGAAGGTGAACCGCTGCCTGAGCCAGGTGAGCTGGAGCTCTTGCTGAACTCCAATGACCGTGGCGTTGCAGTCCTTGAGACCATCGCGGTCACCATCGTGCCGTTGAGCGATATCCCCTGGTCCCATGTGGTTGCCGAGGGTGAGGGCCACACCTCGTTGACGGACTGGCGCCGGGACCACGAAGAGTACTGGGCCGCCCACTCCCCCGCCGGCCAACTCGATGACAGCACGCCAGTGGTGATGCAGGAGTTCCGGGTGGTGGAGCGGCTGGTGGCAGATTAGAACCCTCAGATGCACACCAGGGGCCGCTAGAACCTTTCCCACAAGGGATGAAGGTTCCAACGGCACTTCCCGTGTAATCGATGGCTCTAACGGCACACCGGGTGCACCCTGCACGGACCACCAAAACCCATGCACTGAAGCACGAGACGTAGATCACATTTAGGCGCATAGTGTCTTCATGGCACACACGAATTCGAACAACTCCGGCCAGCACACCGTGGTGATTGGCGCCGGGACAGCAGGATCCATCGTTGCGGGGCGGTTGGCCGCGGCCGGTCACACAGTGACTCTTCTGGAGGCCGGCGGGCAGGACACGAACCCCGCCATTGCAGAGCTCCCCCGCCTGGGCGAACTGTGGCACAGCGCGGAGGACTGGGATTACTTCACCGTCCCGCAAGAACACGCCTCCGGCCGGGTCATCCACTGGCCACGGGGCCGCGTCCTAGGCGGCTCCCACGCACTCAACGCATCCATCTGGGTACGCGGTAACCCACTCGACTACGACGACTGGGCCGCGGCGGGTTGCGACGGGTGGTCTTGGAGCGACGTCGGCCCCGTTTTCGAAGCCCTGGAAAATTACGACGGCGCCGCGTCGCCTGACAATCTCAACCCCCGCGGCAAGGACGGACCGATTCCCGTGGTGGGCAACTACAAGCGCAGCCCAATCTTCGAGTCGATCATTGCCGCGGCGGAAGCGGTGGGTGTGGAGTTCAATCCCGATTACAACGGTGACCAACAGGACGGCGTCTCTTACGAGCAGCTGACCATCCGGAACGGAAAACGCTGCACCACCTACACGTCGTACGTGAAGCCGCTGGTCGAGGCGGGGAAGATCACGGTTCGCACCGGGGCGATCGTGGAGAAGTTGCTGATCGGGGGCGGCGCGGTGGTCGGTGTGGAGCTGCACGCCGGCAACAACCAAGAAGTCGAAGGGGTGGAATCAGAGGACCCCGCGGCCAGGGAAACCGGATCGGGCGATGTGATTCGCGCCGATCAAGTCATCCTGTGCGCCGGGGCGCTGGACAGCCCCAAGATTCTGATGCGCTCGGGTATCGGGCCGGCTGATCATCTGCGCGAAGTAGGCATCGAACCGATCGTGGATCTGCCGGGTGTGGGTGAGAACCTGCACGACCATCTGCTGCTGCCCGTCATTGCGGAAGCCACCAGCCGGGCCGTCGATCACCAGGTGGACGAGCAATCGATATCGCAAACGCACCTGTTCTGGCGCTCGGGACCGGAGCAGGATCGACCGGACACCCAACCCATCCACTTCTGCGTCCCGATGTACGACGACACCATGACCGGACCCGCCAATGCGTTCACACTGCACAGCGGCCTGGTGCGGCCCTATTCGCGCGGGACCATCCGCCTGACCGGGCCGAGCAGCGCGGATCCCGCCGAGTACGATCCGCAGATCTTCGCAGATCCGCGGGATCGGGAATCGTTGCGAGCGTCGTTCCGGCAAGCGCGGGAGATGGTCAGGAGCGCGCCGTTGGCCGAGGACTGGGGTGCACGGGAGGTCTATCCCGAGTCCGACCTCGCCACCGAGGAGGAAGAGAACGCCTACATGGACCGGGCGGTGACTACCTACCACCACCAAGTCGGCACCTGCAGGATGGGCACCGATCCGATGGCAGTCGTGGACCCGGCGACCCTCAAGGTGCACGGGGTGGAAGGGCTCCGCGTGGTCGATGCGTCGATCATGCCGTCCGTGACCACGGGAAACACCAATGCACCGTCGGCGATGATCGGCGAGAAGGGCGCACGGATGCTGCTGGGTGAGGAGTAGGCCGCATCTCCTGGCGCGCTAGAACCCTCAAATACACATCAGGGGCCGGTGGAACCCTTCCCGCTTGGGAAAAGGGTTCCACCGGCCCCTGAGATGTCCGCGGCGGCTCTAACGGCCCACCACGTGCACAGCCAAGCTACTTGGGGCAAGGATGCGCGTAAAACCTACTGCACCGCCACCTTCGCGAACGGGTAGTCGGTGTAACCGCGAGCCCCGCCACCGTAGAAGGTCTTGCTGTCCGGCTTGTTGAGCTCCAGGCCATCGCGCCAGCGCTCGACCAAATCCGGGTTGGCGATGAGTGCCCGGCCAACCACCACGGCGTCGGCGATGTTGTCCTGCACAATGTGCTCGGACTCTTCCAGATCCGTGTGCTCGCTGAACCCGCTGTTGAGCATGAACGGACCGCCGAAGCGAGTGCGCAGATCCTGCACGAACGGGCTGTCGATGTCCTTGTACAACATGGACAAATACGCCAGACCCAGGTCCTTGATGCCGTCGACCAGGACTTCGTACGTGGCCACGGCGTCAGCGTGATCGGCCTCCACCGCGCCCTGCACGTTGTGCTGCGGCGAGATTCGGATGCCCACGCGATCGGCACCGATTTCCTCGGCCACCGCGCGCGTCACCTCGATCACGAAGCGCGCACGGTTCTCCGGGGAACCGCCGTATTCATCAGTGCGCTGATTGGATGCCGGGGTTAGGAACTGCTGCAACAAGTAGCCGTTGGCACTGTGCAGTTCCACACCGTCAACACCGGCGTCCACGGCGCGGCGGGCGGCGGCCACGAACTCATCGCGCACGTGCGGCAGGTCCTCGAGTTCCAGGGCACGCGGCTCCGGAGTATCGGCCTTACCACCCGGGATGTGAATCGGCTCACCCGACGCGATGGCACTGGGAGCTTCACCCTGCTGCCCGCCGGTCAATGCGGGGTGGACCAGACGTCCGGCATGCATGATTTGAATGAAGAACAGGCCACCGCGCTTGTGCACAGCCTCGGCCACGCGACCCCAGCCGGCAGCCTGCTCATCCGTGGCCAGGCCCGGCTCGTTCATGTAACCGCGGCTCACCAGCGTGGGGAACGTGCCCTCGGAAACGACCAGGCCGGCCGATGCACGCTGGGCGTAGTACTCCACCATGATGTCCGTGGGCACGCCGTCCGCATCTGCCCGCATGCGGGTAAGCGGGGCCATCACCACGCGGTTCTTCAGTTCGTACTTGCCCACCGTCAGCGGGTCGAAAAGAGTAGTCATACGTGTCCTTTCACAGGTCTCACCGGGTCACGGCACATAGCCCGCCCGGATACTTTCCGTAGACAACAACACGATGAGGCCCCGCGACATTCCACAGCCGCGAGGCCCCGCCCAGGAAAACACCGGCTACGGCCGGAAGTCCTCATCCCAATCGGGAACACCGGATTCGGTGAGCACGATCGATGACGTCGCACCCTCCGGCGCAATCGTCAGGAACGACAGGTGCGCCTCGTAACGGTCCACCACGTCCGTGATGATCTGCTCGTGCGTCCAGTCCATGATGTCCGTGCCCTCGGTGCCCACCTGGGAAAAGACGACCAGGCGGTAGTACACGTCGTCGGGCCCGGGACCCACGCGCGATCCGAACCTCGGCACGGGCGTGGCCACCGGGTACACCTGGTAGTAGAAGTCGCGGTCCTCGCCCATCGAGACCACCAACGTGTGTTCGGAAATCCCGGTGGTACCCACCAACGACGACGTGAGGCTCACCTGGTAATCCAGCTCGCCCAGTTCGCGCGAGACTTCTTCCAACGCAGGTTTGACGGTGTCGCTCGAGTAACGCGCCACGGATTTCCGCCCCGGGTAGGTGCGCAGTCTGGAGAGCCGACGCCGCCAGCTTCCGTCTCCTGCGCCGCCCACCCTGGATACCGCGGTTGAGTGTCGTGAGGCCTCGATACCTTCGCGCTGCGCCCGCTCGATGCGCAGGGTTTTCCAGAAACTGGCCATCACCATGTAGATCAAAATGGACACCGGCAGGGCGAAGATCAGCGTGGCGTGCTGCAGTGTGGCGATTCCGCCGGCCAGCAGCATGGCCACGGTGAGCAGGGCCGTCAGCAGCGCCCAGAAAATACGCAACCATTTGGGTCCGTCCTGGCCAGGGTCGCGAATGAAGGACGAGAAGTTGGACATGACCATGGCCCCGGAGTTGGCGCTGGTCAGGTAGAACAACATGCCGGAGATGGTGGCCACACCGATCAGCAGCGGCGCCCCCGGGAAGGTTTCCAACAGTGCGTACCAACCCTCTTCGGGGCTGGAGACGGCCAGAGCTCCGAACTCGTCGTCGCCGTTCATCACGCGCCACAGTGCCGAATTGCCGAAGATGGTCACGATCAGAATGTCGAACAGTACCGGAGCGGTGATCGCGCCGATCACGAACTCACGCAGCGTGCGACCACGCGAGATGCGGGCCAGGAACAAGCCGACGAACGGGCCCCAAGCCATCCAGAAGGCCCAGAAGAACAGGGTCCAGGAGGACATCCACTCAGCACCGTCCTCCTGATAGGCCAGGGTGTCCAGGGACATCCCCGGAAGACTTGAGACGAACTGGCCGATGTTCTGCACAGTTGCGTTGAGCAGGAACGCGGTCTGTCCCGTGATCAGGATGTAGGCCAGCATGACCAGCGCCATCAGGATGTTCAGCTCGGACACGATCCGGATGCCCTTGTCCACTCCCGAAGAACACGCGGCCACCGTCATGATGACGGCCACGACCACCAGCGCGATCTGAACGCCGGCAGACTGCGGGATCCCGAACAAGGATTCCAAGCCCACATTGAGCAGCACCACACCGATGCCCATGGAGGCGGCCACGCCGAAAATGGTGCCGAGCAGCGAAACGATCGCGGCGGAGTCGCCAATCCCGCCCTTCACGCGTTTGCCGAGCAAGGGATAGAGCGCGGAACGAATGCTGAGCGGCATGTTCCAGCGGTAGGCGAAGTACCCGAAAGCCATACCGAGCAGGGCATACATGGCCCACCCGCCGATTCCGTAATGGAACATCGACCAGACGACGGCGTCCCCGGCGGCCTCGGGCGTGCGGCCCTCGCCGGTGGGCGGGGTGTAATACTGGCTGACCGGCTCGGCGACCGCGTAGAACAGCAGATCAATGCCCACGCCGGCGGCGAAGAGCATGGCCACCCACGTGAAGAATCCGTACTGCGGTCGTGAGTGATCGGGACCCAACCGCACGGTGCCTTCGCGTGAGAATGCGACGTACAAGATGAAGAGAATGACCGAGGCAACCGTCACCACGTAGACCCAGCCCAGGTTGGTGGAGATCCACTCGACCGTTTTGAGCATCGCGTGGTCCGCCTGCGTCGGGGCGAAGATCGTCCACAGGGAGAAGGCCAAGATGATGGCTCCGGAAATGCCGATCACGCGCCAGTTCACGCTGATGTCGGGTCCGGTCAACAGATCCTGGGAGCCGCATCTGAGGTCAGTTTTCCCGCCGGGGCGTGGGGGTAGGGAATTCTCAGGGATGCGGTCACGGATCTGTTCAGTCACTCATCTTCCTTCCAGTTAGGCAACCTGCCTACTTTAAGCCCGGAAGGACACCTGAGAAAATCCTGTGATGCGTTACACGCGGTTCTCGAGTGGCCGCTGGTCCGCCACAGAGCCCACTGACGGCGCCGCACAACGAGCGCACGCTCGGACACGGTCTGGCCGTTTGGCTAATGACAACCTCGTTCCCCGTGCTTAGCGTGGAGACATGGAGAGGAACGAACGACCTTGAAAAAGTACATTCCATCCGCGCTGATTTTGTTGTTCTTGGTGCTGGCGGCCATCACGTACTTTGCGGCGTCAAACCCGGTGCTGGCATTGGTGTTCGCCATCTGCGCCGTCCTGGTATGGGCATTCGCACCCAGCGGCCTCGGCCATTCCCCAGGGCCGGCCGGTGATGTGGACCCCAAGGAGGTCAAGAACTACCGAAAGGAGCACCCGGGCTCGACCGTCGCGGACGCGGTGCGGGCAACTAGGAAGAAGTAGAGCGCGCACGGCAGCCCACCAATGACTCGAGTGCCACCGCAGACTGCGAGTTACCGGTCCCGCCCCATCCGCGCGGCAGCAATGTTCGCGCCGAGAATCAGGGTGCGCATGAGCCGCTCAGTGGCCTCAATCAGCAACCGCTCGCCGTCCGCCACAGCATCCTGCAAGGACATGGGCACCGGCACAATCGATGCGATTGCATCAATTCCGATGTCGTAAACATCCCGCGAACCCTTGCCCAGCGTTCCCGCCAGGCCGATGACCGGCGCCCCGTGCAGCGTCGCGCGGCGGGCAATCTCCGCCGGAACCTTCCCCTTGGGCGTCTGGAAGTCGATGGCGCCCTCGGCGGTGATCACCAGATCGGCCTTGCTGAGCAGGTCGTCCAGATCGATACCGGCAAGCCCTGAATCCAGCAGCGCCTGGAAGCGCGGCATCAGAACCGCACCCACCGCGGCCATGCCCGCCCCCAAACCGCCAGAGGCACCCGTGCCCACACCGTGCGCAAAGCTCGTACCGCGAGCCGATTCCACGCAGTCACGACCGAGCACGGCGGCCCAGTTGTCGAAGCCGTCAGACAGCTGCTCGACCTGCTCCGGCGTCGCACCCTTCTGCGGCCCGAACACGCGCGCCACGCCCTTGGGCCCGGTCAGCACATTGTGCGGATTCAGCGCCAGGGTGATCTGGGCCGAACCGTCCTTGAGCGCCGGGTGCAGGTTGGTCATGTCCAGGCGGTCGACCTTGGTCAGGTGGGAACCGCCGTCCGGAACCTCCTTGCCGTCGGCATCCAGCACCCCCACGCCCAGAGCCTTGAGCGCACCCAAGCCACCGTCGCTGGTACCGGAGTCACCGCAGCCGACGAGGATCTGCAATATGCCCTCGTCGAGTGCGGCGGCAATGAGTTCGCCGACGCCGCGCGTGGTCGTAGCGCCCGGGTCACGTTGGTCCTTGGGCACCAGACGCAAACCCGCCGCCGCAGCCATCTCGACCACGGCGGTGCCCTTGGCGGAGCCACCGAGCACGGCGTAGTGGGACTCGACCGGCTGACCCACGGGACCGGTCACGGTCATGGGAATCAGGTGACCAGCGGTTGCGGTGGCCAGCGTCTCCGCGGTGCCCTCGCCGCCGTCGGCAATCGGGACGGCTCGAATCATGGCGCCGGGCACGGCACGGCGCACGCCGGCCTGAATGGCGGCGGCCACGGCATTGGAGTCCAGGGACTCCTTGAAGCCGGAGGGTGCGACCAAGATGTTCTGCGGGAAATGGGAAACCATGATGAGTTCGCTTTCTGTGGAGAGTGAACGAAACGGGTTCAGAGGAACAGCGGCATGCCCATGAGGGGCCAGATGACAAAGGAGAAGAACAGGACCATGCCCACCATCAGCGGCGCGAGGAAGGCGCTGAGGCGGAGCAAGTCCTTGGGCTGATAGGTCTCGATGCATTCAACGTCCGAGAAGAGGGTCACGGGCTTCGCGGAGCTCGTCAGGGTGTGACAGAAACCGGCAGCCGCCGTGGATGCAAAGGCCGCGGCCATCGGATCAACCCCAATTCCCGGGGCGAGCGAGACGACGATCGGGATCAACACGGCGGAGCGTGCGGAGCGGGACTGGATGATCAGGTGCGCTGCCGTGGACATCACTACGACCACCACCACGAACACCACCCCCGCCGCGGCACCCGCGTCGGAGACCGGGCCGAGCACGCGGTGCGCGAGCCAATCCGCAGCCCCGGACTCCACGAGTGCGGTACCCAAAGTCAGGGTCGCGGCCATGAACAGGAGCATCGACCATGGCACGGTTTTCAATGCCTTACCCATGGTGACCAGGCCGTATCCGGGACTCGTGGCCAAGAGTGCGCCCAACAGAGCCACGACTGCAGGGTGCAATCCGTGCAGGGACTCCGTACACCACAGCAACACCACGGCCAGCGTGAGCAGGGCCGCGCGGGACTGCCCCACGGTGAGCGGACCGGTCAGCGGCATGGAGGTGTGCTCCTCGAGTTTCTCGACGCTCACGTCCAGCTTCTGCGAGCGACCCTCTTTATCCAGGAACAGCCACATGATCAGTTCGGCGCACGCGTAGGAGGAGATCACCGCGAGGGGCAGGCCGTAAATCAGCCACGTGGTGAACGAGAACCCGTCGTAGCCGGACGTCTGCAGGATCTGGCTGGTGATGATGTGCGCGCCGGCGCCCAGATAGGACGCCACCGCAGACAACAAAATCACCGACGGGAACAATAGAGACAGGGCCAGCACGAGCCGTTTGCGGTCGTGCAGCGCCTGCGCCAAGGCCACGAAAATAGGCAGCGCGAGTGCCGCACGCCCGGACGTGGACGGGATCGCGAACGCCGTGGCCACCAGGACACCGGTCACCAAATACACGAGCTGCCGCACCCCGGTCGCACCAGTCACGATGTACACGGCCGCCCTGGTGGACAGTCCCGTGGCGGTCACGCCGGCAGCAATCACGAACGCGGCGAGCAGCAGCCAGACGGTGTCCTCACCCAGCGATGAGAACAGCTGACTGTCCGAGAGCATGCCGGTTAGCACGAGCACGATGGCCGCACCCAACGCCACATAGGTGTCACCGATGGACGAGAAGATCCACAGCCAAATGGCGATCGCGAACACGGCCAAGGTGAGGGCGCCCTGGGCAGGCAACCGGGCGACGTCGGCGGCCGGGGTCGGCCCGAAGGCCTCGAAAGCGCACCAGGCCACGAAGGCCAGTAGAAGGAGCGCACCGATGATGGCCGGAACGTTGTCTTTCGCCCATGTGATCGGGGTGTCCTTGGGCGCGAGCCCGGGTGGACGGGGCGGAGTGGTCGCGTACCGAACCGGCGGCTGATCAGATTCGGACGACGGAGAGGGCGCGGCTGAGGAACTCATCGTTCCTCCCGCATGGATTCGTGCACCTCTTCTGCGAGCTGTTCATCCTCCCCCGCCTTGCGTGGGGCCAGGGCGTCCACGGGAATGTCGATGCCGAACCGGGTGCCGGACGGTCCCCCGGATTCAACCCAGGCGCTGCCGTTGTGGGCGTCTGCCACAGCCCGCACCACGGCCAGTCCCAGGCCCATGCCGGACTCGTCCTCACTCTCGGAATTGGTGCGATACTCCTCGAACAGCCCCTCGGCCTGCTCCTGGTTGAGCGGAATACCGTGATTGGTGACCCACATGCTCAGAGTCTTGCCCTGATCGGTGAGGGTCGATCCCACGCGAATCGGGTCCTGCGGATCGGTGTGGTCCACCGCGTTGCGCACCACCTGGTGCATGGCATCCGCGATGCGCGCGGGATCCACCCAGGCCTCACCGTTAGCAGTGGATTCCAGGTTCCATTGCCGGTTGGGATTATTCTCGGCGGCGTCCGCGTAGACCTCCACGGTCAGCTGTTTCAGGCTGACGCGCTGCGGTTTCACGAAGTTCGGCTTGTCGCTCTGCGCCAGCAGGTCCAGATCCACCAGAGTGCGGCGCATCGACCGGATCTGGCGGTTGGCCTGCTTGGCCGCACGACGCCGCTCGGCCGGGTTCTCGTCCGTGCTCGCCAGGACTTCGATGGCCTGCGCCGTGCGTGAGAGTGGTCCCCGCAGGTGCTGTTGTGCTTCCAGCACGAAGTGCTGCTGCGAACCGTAGGCGCGTTCCACACGATCCAGCATGTTGTTCAGGGTGTGCGCCAACTGAGATAAGTCGTCGCGGCCGTGCACGGGGATGCGCGTGGACAGGTCCTGCGCGGTGACTGAGTCCGCGACCTCACGCATGGTGCGGATGGGCTGCAGGATCCGACCCGCCGCGAGCCAACCGATACCGGCCGTCAGCAAGAGCCCGGCCATGGCGATGCCCACGAGAACCACGACCTGCCGGTTCACAGCTTCGCGCGCCTCTTGCGTGAAGTGCACGACGATCAGGGTGCCCTGTTCATCGCCATTTGGGGCACCGGCGGACATCTTGCCCCAGCGCATTTCGCCGTGCTCACTGTCCGAGACGCCGGAATTCTCGCTGGACTGCACCAGTTCGTTCAGGCGTGCCCGGTCGCGGGCAAGCAACTCCCCCGGATCGTCACGGGCGTTGTCCGTGTACATGACCTGGTCACCCACCACGGCAATGATGGCTTCACCGGTGGCCGGGGTCTGCCGGGACAGGTAGCGCTGCATGAACGGTTCCAGGGAGGTGAACGGTTCTGCGGTGGTGGGGTCGACACCTTCTTGGGCGAAGACCCGGAACTCGTCGAACTCCTGCGAGATCGCAGCATTGGCGGACTCCGAAACCTGACCCATGAGGAACGAGCGCATGGTGACCGTGACTGCCAGTAGAGCCAGCAGTGTGGTCAACACGATCCAGCCCACGATGCGCCAACGGGCCGAGACCCGGGTCATTTCCATGGTGGAGTTCTGCGGTGTTTTAGTCATCGAGATCCCCATCCCACTCGTCATCCATGTCGTCATCGCCAGGGACTTGCACCGGGTGCGGGTTCTGGTAGACCTGCTGCGGAATTTCGCCCACGTTGGGCACGGGGACACCCGGGCTTACGGGCGCCTCGGTGGCCGGTGCAGGCGAGGGAGCGTCGGATTCCTCGGCTTGATCCGGTGCCACTGACGCCGCATCGCGGGGCTCAGCAGAACCTGACGGCGTGGCTGACGAGGACGCGGATGCTGCGGGCTCAGACGGTTCTCCGGAACCGCTCAATTGCACTTCGATGGTTTCCTGCGGCAACCGCGGGGGTTCCGCAGTCGACGCAAGGGACTGACTCGCGAGGGCGAGCGCGATGGGTACGCAAATGACGCCCAGCAGCATGAGAATTTTTCGGATCACGCCGTAAGGATTACCGCACCAGGTGAAAGCGGGGTTAACTAATCATTAAGGTGTTCTCATGTTGCCGCCCCTATCGGAAGCCGTGAACCCCCCCCCGGCATGCGGTTCTGCTCGCGGCTCGTACCCCGGAGGCAACGAGCCCCCTCATCAAATTTATTTTGACATTGCATCGAATGATTAGAGGGGCTAATCCGCATTTATGGCGGATTTCCAAGGGCCTTTAGCCGAGAACAGTGAAACGCGTCAGATAACACTTCGATTACGAACCCGACATTCTGAAGAAGCCGGTGACCTCAGCACACGGCTGAGATCACCGGCCTCGACAGTGGGACCGAGCGGCGTCGGCATCCGCTACCTAGAAATCACCTTGGGCGCGGCAACTGACTTGAGCCCCTCAACCCCGAATTCCAGACCGTAACCGGAACTCTTGATGCCACCGAAGGGAACGCGCGGGTCCACCGCCCCGTGCTTGTTGATCCACACGGTGCCCGCCTCGATCCGCTGAGCGACCTCGACGGCGGTGTCCGGATCGGAGGACCACACGGACGCACCCAACCCCACGTCCAGCCCGTTGGCCATGGCGATCGCTTCGTCAAGATCCGAGTATTTGATGATCGGCAGGGCGGGGCCGAACTGCTCCTGCGCGACCAGGGGATTGTCATTGGGCAGGTCCGCGACCAAGGTGGTCGGATAGAAGTAGCCGGCCTGCTCAGCCTCCGGATCGCCACCGATGAGCACGCGGCCGCCGCCATTCTTGGCGTCCTCGACAAGCCCGGCCACGATGTCGTACTGCTGCTTGTTCTGCAACGGGCCCAGCACGTTCTGCTCTTCGCGACCATTGCCCATGGGCATCTGCTGGGCCACCGCGACCAAGGCGTCACACACGTCGTCGTAAACGTCCTCATGCACATAGAGGCGCTTGAGGGCGGCACAAGTCTGTCCGGTGTTGATGAAGGCGCCCCAGAACAGGTCGCCCGCGATTTTCTGGGCGTCCACATCGGGCAGCACAACGCCCGCGTCATTACCGCCCAACTCGAGAGTGAGGCGAGCCAAGCCATCCGCGGCGGAGCGCATAATCGCCTGACCGGTCTTGGTTGAACCCGTGAACATGATCTTGTCGATGCCGTCGTGCTCGGTCAGCGCCTGACCGATCTCTCCGCCACCCGGAACCACGTGGAGTACATCCGATGGCAGCGCTTGGTTGAGCACGTGAATGAGGCCCAGCACGGACAGCGGCGTGTACTCGGAGGGCTTGACCACCACCGTGCTGCCCATGCGCAAAGACGCAGCGACCTGCCACACGGTGATCATCATGGGCCAGTTCCACGGCCCGATCGCCCCGACAACACCCAGCGGCATGTAGTGCAGTTCGGCCTTGCCGGATTCGTCGTCCACGAGGACTTCCGGCTCCATGGGGGTGTCCGCATTCGCTCGCAGCCATGCGGCACAAGCACCGACCTCAAAGGCCGCATTGGGGCCGTTCTTGATTGGTTTGCCCTGCTCACGTGAGAGCAGTTCCGCGAGCGCTTCCGCGTTGGCCTCCACCGCATCCGCCGCTCGATGCAGGAACTCGGACCGCTTGGCATGGCCCGACGCCGCCCACTCTGGCTGCGCGGCGCGGGCCGCTTCGATCGCCTGGTTCAGTTCAGCCACCGTGGACTCGTGGACCTTGCCCACGAGCTCCCCCGTGGCCGGGTCGAGAATCTCGCGACCGGCTGGATTTTCAATGGCTGACAACAGTTCCTGATACGCGCTCATGGGTGCTCCTTGGATTGCAACGGCGGCCCACCACCGACTGGCGAAGGCCTGTCTCTGTACCCATTGTGGCGTGGATCACGCGCACTGATGTTGTCAGCCCGCGCAGCAGTTTTGGCCCCAGGTGCAGGAGGGGCCCTGAACATTTACATGACGGCACCTTGATCGGCACCGCGCAGTCAAAGACAACTGTCGAGCACTCCTGGACAACACCTTATGGATGTGACCTGGCTAACAATGGGCTAACCCAGCTGAAACCCGCATCGGAGGCTCACCGTGCAGCAACCTACTCGCCTCGCGAGGCGTCATTTATCCACCACAGCCCTGGTGTTCATGATCATCGCAGCGTCAGCGCCCTTGACTGTCTTGGCCGGCGGTGTGCCCACAAGCTTCGCTGTATCCGGCCTCCTCGGAGTGCCCGTGGGTTACCTGATCCTGGGACTCATCCTGGCTGTATTCGCCATTGGATACGGCGCCATGAGCGGCCATGTCCAGAACGCCGGAGCGTTCTACGCATACGTGGCCGAGGGCCTGGGAAACAGGCAGGGCATCGCAGCGGCCATCCTGGCGCTGGTCTCCTACAACATGATGCAGGTGGGCCTGTATGGACTATTCGGCTTCTCTCTGGCCGCGTTGATCACAGGGCTGTTCGGCATCGCGGTCCCGTGGTGGCTGGCCGCCCTGCTCGGATGGGTGATTGTTGGCGCTCTGGGTGTCAATAGTGTGGATCTCTCCGCCAAGGTCCTTGGTGTTCTGGTCGCACTCGAATTCCTGGTCGTGGGCGTGGTCTCCATCCTGGCGCTGGTAGCCGCCCCGGAGGGAATCGAGTTCCAGACTCTCGATCCACAGAACTTCTTCACGCCCGGAATTGGCGTACTTCTGGCTTTCGGTATCGCTGCGTTTATGGGGTTCGAATCGGGTGCCATCTATTCCGAAGAAACCAAGAATCCTCGCAAGACCGTGGCCCCCGCGACCTACGTCGCAGTGGCCGTAATCGCCGTGTTTTACATGTTTTCGTCATGGGCATTCTCGGTAGGCGTGGGCGCCTCGAGCATCGTGGCCTCGTCTCAAGAATTCGGGCCCGACCTCGTCTTCGTGTGGCTCGCGGAGCGCAGCCCTCTGCTTGCCGACGTCGCTAATGTCCTTTTCATCACCAGCCTGCTTGCCGCACTGGTCGCTTTTCACAACGGCGCCGCCAGGTATTTCTTCGCTTTAGGCCGCACCGGAGTGCTTCCGAAGAAACTCGGACTGACATCCGCTCGGACCGGCGCCCCGTTCGCGGGGTCCCTTGCGCAGTCTGCCGTGGCGGTTGTGGTCATCGTAGTTTTCGCACTGGCCGGTGCAGGATCGCCCTTGGGAGATCTTTTCCCAGTTCTGACGCTTTTCACCTGGCTGACCAACGCGGCCGCTTTTGGGCTGGTCTTCCTTCTGGCCATTACTTCTATCGCCGTGGTCGCATGGTTCTCCCGCCGTCATCACGGCCACGGTGTGGGCACGCGAGTGGTTGCCCCGGTGGTCTCGGCCCTCGGGTTGATCACCGTGGCCATCCTCATCCTGGTCAACTTCGACCTCATGATCGGGGCGGAGGGCCCATCACCGCTGGTGGCCATTATGCCGGGCATCATCATCGGCTCGGGAGTAGTGGGACTGATCTGGGGTGAAGTCCTTCGCCGACGCCACCCGGACGTGTACCGGGCCATGCAGCACGAGGACCAGATCCCTGAGTCGCAAGAACTTCCGGTAGTCGCAAACCATCCCCATTCCTGATCTGTCCAACAACCCATTCACTGGAGGAATCACCATGAGCAATCCCCACGTCGTAGTTGTCGGGGCCGGCTTCGCTGGCCTAGTGGCGGCCCGAGAACTGCAGATGGCTGGCGTAGACGTGGAAATCGTTGAAGCCCGCGACCGTATCGGCGGACGAGCGTGGACCGAGGAACGAATGGGGCGCCCACTAGAGCTCGGTGCCACCTGGGTGCATTGGATGCAGCCTCACGTGTGGTCCGAGATCACCCGGTACGACCAAAGCATCTACCCCAGCCCGTTCTGTGATGACGCCTACTGGGTCACCGGCGACTCGGTCAAGCACGGTTCCGAAGCTGACCTCGAGGCCGCGATCGACCGCCCGATGCAGAAGATCTTCGAGAACTCTCGCGATTTCTTCCCGTACCCCTACGAACCACTGCATGTCCTCGATGAGCGCAGCGGAAGCTCCCCAGAACTGCGGCAGCAATTCCTCGCCGCTGACGAAGGTAGCGTTCTTGACTGCCTCCGCGATGGGTCCTTCAGCCAGGAAGAGATCGACCTCTGTAACGCCTTTTGGGCCGCCGGTTACATCGGTGACCCGGAACAGGGATCGCCGCTCATGGCCAAACAATGGGCGGCACTGTCCGATCACCGAATGAGCCTCATGGAAGAACAGACTCTTCGGTACAAACTCACGAATGGCATGCGGGGCATCTACGAGAACATCGCGGCCGACCTCAACTGCCCGATCAGGCTCAACACCCCGGTCAAGTCCATTGACCACCGAGCAGCCGGAGCCACGGTCACCCTGGAGAATGGTGAGAGCATCTCCTGCGACAGCGTGATCGTCACGGTCCCCGTGGGAGCGTTGCCCACCATCGAGTTCACCCCGACACTTCCAGACGGCATGCGCAACATCATCGATAAGAAGTGGAACTCCACCGGCTGCAAGATCTGGGTCAAGATCAAGGGCCACCACAGCATCCTTGGTTACGCCCCCACCCCGCCAAGATGGCGATTTTCCGCAGCGAATTCTTTCTCGACGACGACACCACCATTTGCGTAGGGTTCGGCCCCCACCACGATCAGGTGAATCTCAACGACCCCAAACACGGGCAAGAGATCGTCAACCAATGGCGACCTGACCTGGAAGTCGTAGACTCCACCGGCCATGACTGGGTCGCGGACAAGTGGAGCGGTCAGGCTTGGGCAACGCTGCGTTCGGGACAGTTCACCAACGGCTGGCACCACTTCCGCACCACCGACAGCCGCCTGCATTTCGCGGGAGCGGACTGGGCGCGGGGCTGGCGCGGTGTCGTGGTGGATGGCGCCATTGAAACCGGGCTGAGCACGGCGCGAAACGTGATCAAGGAGCTGAAGGTCTAACCGTCATAACGCATGCTGGCCGGGCCCGGCGGGATACTCAGGCCCCGGCCAGGATGCGTCTTCGATATGCCGACGGCGTCTCCCCATACTCCGCTTTGAAGCTCTTACTTACGTGTGCTGCGTCCAGTAAGCCGTAGCGAGAACTCACGCTGTGCACCGTCTCGTCCGCGAGCGCGGGATCTGAGAGATCTTCACGGATCGCTTCCAAGCGCTTCAGACGAACGGTCGAGGACACGGTGAGGTCCTGGGCCGCAAATCTGCTGTGCAGCTGGCGAACCGAAACGTACAGCGCCTTAGCAATGGTGCCCGGCGACAACTCAGAATCGCCCAGATGGTCGTCGATGTAGGCCGCTGCCTGCTGGACCAGCAGGTCTCCCGGCTGCTCCTCGCTGAGTTCCAGAACGTCCGAGGACAGCACGCTCACAAGCATACCCAGCGCGCTCCTGACCAAACGCATGGCGTGGGGCCCGTGAAGTAGATCCATGTTCTCGGCGAGATCACGGAACATGGGGGCGGCCACCCGGCCCAGCCCATGGTCCTGGGTGATCCGCCGCGCGGTGACCATCTCCACCTGAGCCGGAGTCATGTGAACCACGGAGCGAGGAAACGTCATAACCATAGAGTGCTGCGGACCACGAAAATCCAGCTCGTAGGGCCGGTACGCTACGTACAGTCCCAGGTCACCGGGCTCCAACTGGCACTCACGCCCGTCCTGGCGGAGAGTGCACACCCCTTCCAACTGCAGGCTGAGCTTGAAGTACTCCCCCTGGTCCTGCTCGACCAGCTGTGCAGTGCGCACCACCCGGTGAGCGTCGGTGGACATATCGAACAAATGCACGTCGTCGAGTTCCACCACGCGTAAGTTCGCGCGGAATTGGCCCTCATTGGGAGCAGTGATTTCCAATGCCGAGAACGAACCACGAATCACTTCCCGCCACTGCGGCATGGTCAGGCCGGTGTACAGACCGGCAGGTTCAACAGACGGTTGCTGGGGTGTCGCCATGTCCCTCTCTCCCTCGCTGCCCGGTTGACGGCATCCTACGAAGATCCGGGTGCGGCCGACACCAGGAGACCGATCCTCGCTAGCGGGACGGAGCGGCGTCGGTGGCTATCCGACGGCGCTGCGTAACCGGGCCCGGCATTCTCGGTAGACCGCAACGGGGTCGGCGGTCTCGCCACGCGTGGCCAACTCGCCCCAGCGGATCCAACTGACCCGCCACACCGCCACCGCTGTTTCGGAGATCAGCAGCAGCGTGGCCGGGTCTGCCTCCGGTAGTTGCTCGGCCAGACGTGCACGCAGGCGCACCGGGAGGACCAACTCTTGCGATGCTGCCAGAGACTGCAGATCCGCGTCCCGCGCCAGCAGTTTGGCCACGCGCCGGTGTTCATCGAGTTCGGGATCATTGTCCGCACCCATGACCGTTTCCGCCATGGTTTCCACCGCACGGAGTACCGCCGCGGGAGCTGGATCAGTGATCTCAAGCGAATCGATGGCTCGCAGCATTCGCCGCTGACCGGGCAGTGCCGCTTGCTCCTTGGTCGAGAAATAGCGGAAGAACGTGCGCGGTGAAACCCCGGCGCGTTCGGCAATCTGGTGGACCGTGGTCTCCCGCACCCCGTGTGCTTCGAAAAGTTCCAGTGCAGCCTGATGGATCTCGCACTGCGTTTCCAGTTTTCGACGAGCCCTCAGCCCCGCCTGCGGTTCATGCTCCATGACGCCCTCCCTGACGCTCGGCACCCCATTGTGACCAACCCCACGGCTTCATGTCACTTATGCCAAAGTGGCAGTCAGTGCCATTATTGAGTGTAATCCCCTCTGAGAAACAGGTACTTGCATGTCCCATGCCCACATTCAGGATGAGCCGACCACCGGCCAATTCCAAGCGGTAGCCGATACGGCCGCCCGATCCGCTCTCGACCTCGAACCGGAGCGCCCCGCCACCAAGCACATCGTTGCCGTGATCTCCGTGCTGGTGACCTCCGCTCTGATCATGATTCTGAACGAAACAGTCCTGACGGTGGCCCTGCCCAACCTGATGGTCGACTTCAGCATTACGGCGGCCACGGCCCAGTGGCTGACCACAGGATTCATGCTGACCATGGCCGTGGTGATCCCCACGACCGGATGGATGCTCCAGCGTTTCACCACCAAGGGCCTGTTCACCGCGGCCCTGCTGTTGTTCGTGATCGGTACCGCCATGGCTGCGTTCGCACCAAGCTTCGCCGTGGTCCTTCTGGGTCGGATTGTGCAGGCCGGCGGCACGGCCATCATCCTGCCGCTGTTGATGACCACCACCCTCACCTACGTTCCCCCGGCCCACCGCGGCACCATCATGGGACTCAACTCCGTGGTGATCTCAGTGGCTCCGGCCATTGGCCCGACCATCTCCGGCATGATCGTCAATGCCCTGAACTGGCGCTGGGTCTTCGGCCTGATGCTTCCGGTCGGGATGCTCGTGCTGCTCCTGGGTCTGGTGCTCATCAAGACGACCGGTGAGACCCGCAAGATTCCCCTGGACGCCTTCTCCGTGCTGCTCTCGGTCTTCGCCTTCGGAGGCATCGTTTACGGCCTGGGATCCATGAGCGCTTTGTTCCAGGGTTCGCTGCTTCCTGTGCTCGCCCTGGCGGTCGGCGCAGTCGCCCTTGCGCTGTTCACCATCCGCCAGGTGCGCCTCCAGCGCGCAACGGACGTCGCCCTCCTGGATGTGCGCTCCGTTCGTGAAGAAGCTACCCCCGGTGCCCGTCCGAGTGACCGTGGACTGATCCCTGCGACGTCGAAAATCCCGGCCTGACTCGATCGCGAGCCAAGCCGGGATTTTCGCAACCATCTAGAGCCTGCCGAGGACTACTTACAGTCCTTCACCCGAGGGGGAGACGAGAATCTTGACCGCAGTCTCGTTGCGGTGGATGAGCGTATCGAACCCCTCATCCACAAGACCTTCCAACCCGATCTTGCCGGTGATGAACGGCTTGAGATCAATCTTGCCGGACTCCACGAGCTCGATGGTGGCGGGGTGGGAATTCACATATGCAATGGTGCCGCGCAGGTCGATCTCCTTCATGACCAACTTATGGATATCGAAGTTGGACCGTTCCGCCCAGATCGATACGACGACCAGCACGCCAGTGGGTCGCAGGGCATCCATCAAGGTGTCCAGCACCACCTGAACCGACGTGCACTCGAATGCGACATCCGCACCTTTACCGCCGGTAATCTTCTGAACTTCCTTCACCACGTCCACTTCCCGTGGATCCAGCGCATAATCTGCCACGCCGGTCTCCAGAGCTTTCTCGCGACGCAGGGAGGAGAGCTCCGACACCACCACGGTGATACCAAGGGCCTTGAGCACGGCGGCGGTCAGCAAACCGATGGGGCCGGCACCACCCACCACTGCTACGTCCCCGGCTTTGGCCCCGGAGCGCTCGACGGCGTGATATCCCACAGATAGTGGCTCGATCAGGGCGGCCTCGTCCAAGCTCACGGAGTCCGAAATCGGGTGCACCCAGCGGCGCTTGACGGCAATGCGCCCCCCCAGGCCGCCGCCGCGTCCGGCGAGACCGATGAAGTTCATGTTCGGAGACAGGTGGTAATCCTTGGATTCAGGGCCGGTGTCCACCTCGTCACCAATGATGTAAGGCTCGACCACCACGTGCTGACCGACCTCGAGATCTTCCACGCCTTCACCGAGTTCATCGATCACTCCGGAGAACTCGTGCCCGAGAGTCACCGGAGCAGTCTCACCCGAGATGGAGTGCGGGGTGTCGTGGGTGGGGCAGAAAACGGGCCCGTCCTTGTACTCATGCAGGTCAGTGCCACAGATGCCGCACCAGGCCACTTTGATTCCCACCTCGCCCGGGGCCACCGTGGGCTCGGGAATCTCTTCAATACGAATGTCGCCTCGGTCGTAAAACCGTGCTGCCTTCATCATGAACCTCCGGATCACTCATGGGACCGGGAATGGAGACTCGATCCCTGTGGTCTGACCATAAGCACGATGGGGTCTAAAAATAAAGACCCAGGGAAGCATGGAACACATTTCTAGCCCAATCCCAGAATGGCGCGAGCAATGAAGAAGTAGACCACCAGGCCGGTCGCGTCCACGAACGTGGTGATGAAAGGGTTGGAGAAAACCGCAGGGTCCACTTTGATGGCGCGGGCGATCAGGGGCATAAGGCCACCCACCGTGGCAGCCAAGGTACAGATCGCAGCCAAGGTCAGGCCGATGACCGCGCCGATCGAGGCCCCGTAGATGATTCCGGCGATGACAAAGCCCGCAGCTCCCAGGAGTAGGCCCAAGCTCACGCCCACGCGCAGTTCCCGCAGGGCCACCTTGGCCACGTCTCGCGGGCGAACATCACCCAGGGCGAGTGCACGCGTGATGGATGTGGCCGCCTGATTACCCGTATTGCCGCCCGTGCCGATGAGCAGCGGGATGAACACGGATAGCACCACCATTTGCTCGAGCGTGGATTCAAAGACCTCGAGCACCTGGACTGTGAGGGTCGCACCGATCGCCAGCACGAGCAGCCAGACCACGCGGGCTTGCACGAGAGTGCGCACCGGAGTGGACAAATACGGACGACGCAGGGGCTCGGAACCGCTGATGCGCGCCTGATCCTCGGATTCGGCGTTCTCGAGGATGTCCAGGGCGTCGTCCACGGTCAGGATGCCCACGAGCCGATCCTCGTGATCCACCACGGGCATGGCCAACAATCGCAACCCCGCGCAGCGGCGTGCCGCCTCCTCCGCAGGTTCGGTCGCGGTCGCGGAATCCGCCTCGCTCATCAGCTCAGCCACGGGAGTTTCGGGATCGGCACCCATCACCTGGCGCAGCCCCACAACGCCCACCAGCTTCCGGGAGTCATCGGTCACGGGAATCGTGTAGATCGTCTCCGCACGCTGCAGTCCGTGACGGATGCGCTGCAAGCTCTCTCCGGCGGTGAGGTGCGGGTGGGTGGTCACGCACTCGGGGTTCATCCGACGCCCAATGGAGCGCTCCGGGTAGCCCAGCACCACGGAGGTGAGCTCCCGCTCGTCGTCCGGGAGGTCCCGCAGCAATCGGGTAGCCACGGTGGCGGGGAGCTCATCAACCAGGCGGGCACGGTCATCTGGAGTCAACCCCGCGAAGATCGCGGCGACGTCCTCGTCCTGCAACCCCACGACCAGTTCTTTTTGGAGCGGCGCATCCAAACGTTCGAACACCACGGACGCACGGTCCTTGGGAAGCATGCGATACACCAGTGCCCGATCACGCACGCTCAGTCGTTCCAGGAGCTCGACCACCTGGCCCGAGGGCATGGCGTCGATCGAGCTCGTCACCCGGTCGAAGTCCCGTTTCGAGACTGCGGATTCAACATCCTGAAGCTGCCGGCCGGTCACCGGTTCGGCTTTGCGATCCACTGCATCTCCCTCGTTGTTACGTCCTTCAAACCCGCCAGGGTCACCGCGGAGCTCTCCCCACCATTCTCCGCGTTGTTCCTAGTCAGTAGGCTCCATGAACTCACAAGAAGCCGGTCGCAAGTGTGGGCAATCACATTCATCCACGGGTGATTCTCGGTTGTTACGTTGGTTACGTCCAGGTCAGGGAGAAGGTTTGGGGGAACCTAACCGACACTCGCGACATGGGCTTCTTAGTTCGACGCCTGCGGGGGCAGGCGCATCAAATATCTGGAGGAAACCCGTAAAAAAGAATATCGTCAAGACCGGTACCGCCATCGCAGCTTTCGGCGCCCTGACCTTCGGTTCTGTCGCTCCGGCACAGGCCACCTTCTTCCACCCGGCTCCCAGCCACCCCGTAACCTCCTGCTCCACTTATGACCCTTGCAAGGAGGCGGCAGCACCGGCGGCGGCCACACCGGTGGTCACACCGGCGGCAAGGACATCCTGGGCGGCCTGTTCGGTCACAAGATCAACTTCGTCAAGGACGTCATCGACTTCAAGCTGGGTCTGTTCCACAAGATCTTCAGCTTCAAGCACTGAGGTTCCGTTTCACTGATTTCCTAGTGAACGTGCCCCGCACCTTCTGGTGCGGGGCACGTTCTTTTGCGCCGGGCACTCCTCAAATCACCAGCGGGCACCTAAGGTAGTAAAAAGTTTTGCTATTTCTGCTCCCCTCGGAGGACCCGCATGAACGCCGACCCGAATGACATGCCCGCAATCCGCGAAATGCTTCACGAGATTTTGCGGAATGATCCCGCCCCACTGCACCTGGGCATCCAATTGGGGGACATCGACCAGGGACGCGTGGTCATGACCATGCCCATCGCCGATCACATGGCCAACAGCCACGGTATGAGCCACGGCGGTTACCTGTTCACCCTGGCCGACACGACTTTCGCCTACTGCTGCGCGACCGCGGGTACGCGCATTGTCACCCGCAACGCGGACATCACGTTCATCTCGCCGGCCCACGCCGGCCAGATCGTGACGGCGACCGCTACGCGCCGGGTGAGCTTTGGCAGGAACCAGATCTGCGACGTCGTTCTGGAGGCCGACGGGCGCGTGGTCGCCTACTTCACGGGGCAGGGAACCACGCCCCCGCCGCCGCGTGAGAACAAGTCCTAGCGAGCCTCATCCGCATCGACCCGGGTTGCCTCCAACTGCGCGCGCCGCGTGGCCATCTTGACGTTCACGTAAATCAGGATCCCCACAACGATGCCGCCCACGGCGGCCACCAGAAGCAGCATGGGCCAGTTGTCACCGGGAGCTTCGAGGGTGCGATCGTCCACCTGCCACGGCCACAGCGCGCGTAGCGCTCCGAGCATCAGGCCGGCCAGGACCACCATGGTGGGTCGATAGCGGTAGGCCAGCAACCACTGCAGACCCTTCACCAGTACGGCCATGCCCATGATCGCGCCCACTAAGAAGAGACCCAGGTATCCGAGGTCCAGCTCATCCACGGCCTTGAGCGTGGGGTGGTAGAGGCCGATGGTGAGCAGTATGAACGACCCGGACAGTCCCGGAAGCAGCAGAGCGGAGACCGCGATGGCTGCCGCGAGGACAATGATCACGGGGTTCGGTTCCACCGTGGTGGGCGGAATCGAGACCACGAAGAACGCGAAAAGACACGCGGCAAGACCCAGCACCCAGTCCAGCGCACGCCAATTGCGCCCCGCCATACGCAACGGAACCGCCACGGAGACCAGCACCATCCCTAAGAACAGGGCCCGCATGACCTCCGGGTGATCCTCCACCGCTTGGGACATGGGACCCGCGATCGTGAACACGGCCAGGACCATGCCCAGCAGGACCGGGACGATCATGCGCCAGTGCACCTTGGCCAGGTTCTCCTTGACCCCCGCCACGCGATCCGGGCCCAGGATGGCCCGCTTTCCCGCGCTCACCACATGGGAGGCCGAGTCGATGAGTTCGTCGTAGATACCCACGACCAAGGCGACGGTGCCGCCGGAAACGCCCGGGATGGTTTCCACCGTGCCGATCAAGGCTCCGCGGAGAACGTTCGCCGGGACGTTGCGATGTTGGGTGACCTGATGCTGGTCGGTAGTCGGTTGCGCGTTGACGCTCATTCGGTGTTCCCCTTGCTCGTGGCTCAAGGATCAACGGTACCGGGGCGGCAGGTACGGCGCATCCGCGCGAGCCGCCCAGAACCGATCAACCCGTGGTGGCAAGCCATGCTCCGGCCGCCATCACGGATCAGGGCCGATGTCAGACCGCGGACCAGCCGCCGTCCGAGGGCAGGATGGCGCCGTTGATGTTCACGCTGTCCTTGGACGCCAAGAACGTGATGCTGGCAGCGAGATGTGCCGCTTGAGCCAGACCCGGCATATTGGCGTTGACCACACCCAAACGGACCGCGCCGGATTCGGACATGTCCGCCGGGAGCTTGATGCCGGTGGCCACACCACCCGGCGCCACAGCGTTGAACCGGATGCCCTGAGTGGCATACATGAAGGCGGAGCTCACCGTCAGACCCACCACGGCGTGCTTGGACGCGGTGTAGGCGACACCCGCGGCGGAACCGCGTAGGCCGGCCCCCGAGGTCAGGTTGACCACGCTGCCCTGGCCCGCATCGAGCATGAGGGGAATGACGGCGCGGGTCAGGCGCATCATGCCGTCAACGTTCACGGCAAACACACGCTGCCACGTCTCGTCCGTGACCTCGTGCAGCGGGGCGAAGTTATCCATCACACCGGCGTTGTTGACCAGAGCGTCCACGCGATTGTCTGCGGCCGACAGGATGCCGGGGATCGCGTCAGGATCAGTGAGGTCCGCGGTGACGAGCACCAGGGACTCCGAGAACTCGCGATAGAGATCGCCCAGGCCGTCAGTATTCAGGTCCACAGCGATAACGCGTCCGCCTTCTCGGAGAATGCGGGAGGTCGTGGCCAAGCCGATGCCCGCACCTGCGCCCGTGACGATCACCGTCTGACCGGCGAACCGCTCGGGCACGATCCGTTCTTCCCACTCTGGATTCAACATGGTGGGCATTGCCGGGTTTTCAGTCATTGCTCTCCCCTTCAGCGTGGTAGACGACCCGCCCGTCACACACGGTGAGAACCGGTCGGAGGTCCTTGAGATCCTCGGTCTCAACACTAAACGGGTCGCGGCCCATGAGCACCAGGTCCCCCAGGTACCCCTCCGCGATCCGGCCCAGTCGGTCTTCCTCGAAGGACGCGCGGGCTGCCACAGTGGTGAACGCGGCAATGGCTTCTGCCACGGAGATGTTCTGAACTGTGTCCAGGAGTCTCCCCGAGGAAGTTCGCCTGGCCACCGCGGCGTAGATACCCAACCATGGATTGGGTGTGGTCACCGGGAAGTCCGAATTGATGGGTGCCTCGATCCCGTGATCGATAAACGTGCGCATCGGGTAAGTGCGCGCAATCCGGTCCGGACCCAAGTTGTTCAGGTAGCTGTCGCCCAGCTCGTAAAGGAACGCCGTGGATGCCGCGGCAATGATGTTGCCGTCCCGCAACCGGTCCAGTTCTTCCTCATTGGGTAGCCCGCAATGCTCCACGCGGTGGCGCCGCGAACGGACCACGGTGTCGTAGTGCTCCTGGGCATCGTGATCCGTGGAGTCGTGGTGCTCCTGAGCCGTGGTCTCACGCTGATCCGTGTGGCCCGGCTCCGCCTCGGAGGAACCATCCCCGCCCGAGATTGCCGCCGCGTCCCGGCCACCCGCTTCGATTAGATCCAATGCCTGCGTCACAGCACGCTCACCGATCCCGTGCACGGCCACCCGCTGCCCCGAGGCAACGGCCCTGGCCACGAGCGGTTCGATCTCGGAGGTGTCGTAGTACAGAATTCCGCGTGAGCTGCTGCCCTCGAACGGCTCGGACACCGCGGCGGTGCGTCCGCCCACGGAACCGTCGAGAACGAACTTGAGGCCCTGGTACCGCAGCATGTCGTTACCGAAACCGCTGCGCAGACCGGTGCCCAGAACGGCGTCGTAACTGCCCGGGAACTCACCCTGCGCGAGCGCGAAGTACCACGGCCGGAACCGCACCGAAAGCGCCCCCTCGGCAAGCAGGGTTTGGTAGACACCCATCTCGGTGGGGCCGGAGCTCATGTCGTGGACCGTGGTGACACCCTTGCTCGCCAGGTCATCGAGGGCGAGGCGCATGCCCTCGGTCATGCCTTCAGGTGTATCCGCGGGGAGGTCGACCAGGGACATCGCCTTTTCCTGCAGCAGACCCGTGGCCTGCCCCGAGTCCGGGTCCCGCACAATGCAGCCACCGGACGGATCCGGGGTGTCATCGGTGATCCCAACCCGCTCCAGCGCCGCGGTATTCACCAGCGCCATGTGCGCGCACGTACGCCTCAGGAAGACGGGGTGCTCGGGCGCCGCCCGATCCAGATCTTCCAGCGTGGGGCCGGGGCCGTCCATGCGGTGCTCGTCGTGACCCCACCCGGCAATCCATTCGCCGGGTTCAGCCTGTCCCGCAGCTTCCTGCAGGGCCTCGACAATGTCCTTGACCGTGGGCGTCACGGCCGGGCGGCAATCCACCTGGAGCAGGCTCTTGGCATACATGCCCGGATGGCCATGCGATTCAATGAGCCCCGGCATAAGAAAACGCCCACCCGCGTCGATCACCTGGGCGTCCGGAGCGCTGCGCTCGCGAGCTTGTTCCGAACTGCCCACAAAGGTGATCACACCATCGGTGACGACGACGCCGCGTGGTGCAGTGTCGTACGCGCTGCCGGGGTCGTACACCACGGCATTGATGACGGTGAGGTTGCGGGTGGGACGCTTCATGCGTGACTCCTCATGCGGTTACTTGCGGTTGAGCAGCTCCCCGCCGATCTGGTCGACGCCCTGTCTATCATCACGCCGGATGAGAATGCGGGCGATGATGGAGGACCCCAGGGAGATGACAGCGATGACGAACAGCAGGATGGCCGGGCCGGTCGAGCCACCGCCGGTTGCGACAAGAATGGTGGCGGCCAAGGCCGGCATGAAGCCCGCCACGATGCCCGCCAAGTTGGCGGACAGGGCAATCGCCGAGTAGCGGACCTTGACGGGGAACAGCTGGGTCAGCACGGTACCCACGGGGGCGTAGGCAATAGATGCGAAGCCCAAGCCGAGGATCAGCGCCACGGTGATCATGCCGGTGGAGCGGGTGTCCATGAGCCAGAAGATCGGGAAGGCCACGAGTGCGGCGATCACATAGCCGACAACCACCACGGCGGAGGGGCTCGTCTTGTCCGCGACCTTGCCGGCCACGAACATGCAGACGATCTGGGCCACGGCACCCCATGTGATGGCGTTGAGGATAGTGGTGGACGGCAGACCGAGCTCATCCGTTACATAGCTGATCATGAACGTGGTCAGCATGAAGAAGCCTGCGTTGCCGAACAGGTAGGTACCGATACCCACGAGCAAACGACCCGGAACCGTGCGAATGATTTCGACAACCGGTGCGCTTTCCTTCTCGATGGGTGAGGCGGCCTTGGCGGCTTCCGCTTCCTTGAAGTCATCCGTCTCGTCAACCTTGAGCCGGATCCACACACCCACGGCAACCAGCAGGAGGGAGATGAGGTAGGGAATACGCCAAGCACCCTCGAGGAACTGTTCACCGGACGCGGCAACCACAGCAGCCACGATCACGCTGGAGAGGATGGTGCCGGTGGGTGAACCCAGCTGCACCACGGAGCCGTAGAACCCACGCTTGTTCTCGGGTGCGTTCTCCACGGCCATGAGCGTGGCACCGCCCCACTCACCGCCGGCGGCCATGCCCTGCACGAAACGCAGTACGCCCAGCAGGATGGGTGCCACGATGCCCGCGGTTTCATAGGTGGGCAGCAAGCCGATCAAGGTGGATGCGACGCCCATGGCCACGATGGTGATCATCAAGATGGTGCGGCGGCCAATGCGGTCGCCGAAGTGACCCGCGAGCAAGGCACCCACCGGGCGAGCAATGAAGCCGACGCCGAAGAGCAGGAACGAGCTGATGGTGGCCAAGGCGGGATCGTCGCCGCCGAAGAACAGCGGGGCGAACACAATGGCGGACGTGGTGCCGAACAGGAAGAAGTCGTACCACTCGAGGGACGTACCCATGTACGCACCCCACAGGGCGCGGCGGGCCTTCTTCGGATCATGGACCCGCTCGGTGGGCGTGGGATCGACGCCACCAGCCGGGGAAGCTGAAGTACTGGACATGGGAAACCTCGAAAGAACGGTGGTGCGAGCCCCAAAACTGCATGATTCAGGGCACAGAGAGTGTTAAATACTCACTATGTGACCCGGATCGCAAGGCGTCAAATACCGAACGAGCAGTCTGTTCATGCCCCTTAGGCATAGTTCCAGGGCTCGTCCATGCCAGCCCAATCCGCAGCGGCCCATCGGTCCAGGAAATGCGACAGCCTTCCAGCCAGCTCGAGCAGTTGTTCGTGGGCGTAGTGCCCTCGCGGCCACACGAGGTGAAGCTCGATCGCGAGAGGTTCGCGAGCGGCGTCGTCATCGAGATCCCCGCTTGGAGCGCGCGTGGTCGGAACAAGCACGCGGATGGGATGTACCCCGAATCGCGGGAGCTCGGACGTGAAGCCCGTGGCGGTCCCGGAGGCGGCGAGCGCCATGATGGCTTGGCCGTCGTCGGATTCCATGACGGAGGGGAAGCGGATGCCGGCTGCGGAGAGCGCAAAGTCCAGGAGGTAACGACTCGCGTTGCGGTGGGTGGGGAGGACTACCGCGTGATCGGCGAAGTCTTCAATGGGCGCTTCGACGACGCCCGCGATTGCCATCGGGTGACGCGCGGACACACACGCGTAGATTGGGGCTGACCCCAGGGTCTCGGACACCAATTCACCCTGCATGGGGGCAGTGGAGATCGCGGCATCGCAACCTTCGCGCAGGGCCACTGGTATGTTCGCCTGGATCACCGTGCGGGCGTTGACCAAGGGGTCGTCCGGGCCGAGCGTGGCGATGAACGGCGCCAGGAGATTACGCAGCGTGGCCTCCGTGGTGCCCACCGTGAGGGTCGACGCCCGACCGGTGCTCAAAGTGGCCGCACCGCGCTCGAACCGATCCACCTCGCCCATGAGTCTGCGCGCCATGGGCACCAACCGCTCCCCCGCGGTGGTGAGCACCAACCGGTTGCCTTTGGGTCGGAACAGGGTCAGACCGAGGTCTTGCTCGAACAACTTGATCTGCCGGTTCAACGCCGGTTGGGCCATCCGCAGCGACTGCGCCGCCGCCGTCATAGTCCCCGCATCCACCGCGGCCAGGAAGTACTTGACCCGGCGAAAACTCATATCAGCCATGGGGTCAGTGTGGCAGGTGACCGCGCCACTTGTTTCGTTCCCGTTGAGCCCTAACCCACCCGCTTCACAAACTCCCACAACTTCTCAGCAGCAACCGTGAGGTTGCGCGCGAACCCCTCGAGGTCCTCGGAAGTATCCCGGCGGTAGTTGATGCAGAACTCGTACCCGTCGGACAGGCGCGTGTAGGTCATGCCGAAACCTTCGGGGGTGGTCGGGGCAAAGGCGTAGCGCACGATCTGTTCTGGCCCACCGATGGACGTGGTGGACAGGAAATCGCGCCGCATGGTTGTCAGACCCGGGTTGGCGAAGAACGACGTGTCCATACCGTTCCGTTCGGCCACGTACTGCAGGCCGAGCAGATGACGGTCGATGCCCTGAGCAGATTTGCACGCCTTGACCCAGCCGCGGTGAGCATCAAGGGCGGCCTGGAACTGCTCGAGGGTCGCCTCCCCCGCCTGCAATGCCGCAACGAACCCCACCGCCTCCGCAGTCACCGGGCGCAGGCATTCCGTGCGACCGGCCTGGTACTCGCGCATGTCCACAGCCTCGTACACGCTGCGCACCCGGTTGTAGGTGGCCAACTGGGCGTAGAGCATGATCAGTTGCTGAGCGGCGTCGTCGCTGATGCGGAACGGAAGTTCAGCCTTGTGCGGCCGGGGCACGAACACCCGGTGTACGCCGTGCAGCGCCGCCGCGCGGCGGTAGTCGGCGAGTTCATCCAGCAAGGTCGAGCGCAGGGAATCGCTCAGGTCCCACGTCAGCGGCTCCGGTGACGCAATCCCCGTGGCGGCCGGCTGCTCCGGGATGGCCACCTCCTGCATGCGTGCCACGGCAGCCAGGATCGTGGCGCCGTCCACCGTGCTGTGTTCCACGTGAACGGCCAGCCAATCATCGGCCAGGCACACCTCGTAGGTCAGCGGCTTATAGGCCCACGCGTGACCCACTTCGAAGGCAGAGTGTTCGAGGTGTTCGATGACCTCGGCCTGGGCGTCCAGCACGTTGGCCATGAAGATCATGCGGGTGATCCGGTCGTAGATCTCCGCATTGTGAGGGTTCTCGGTCAGCTCCTCCAGCAGCGGCGCGGCCTTCTCACTGCCCAGGTAGGACAGCGTGCCGAACGGGAGCTCGGGCTCCGTGGCGGCCTCAGCGCCGTCGACCACCGAACGCAATGATTCGGCCACGGTGCGCAGCGACAGCGGCTGGCCGTCCTGGTCGCTCACGGGCACCGCGAACAGGCGGCCCCGGTGAATCACGCCGATCTCGCGATCCGCAGCGGAGAGTTCCGGACGGATGACCTCGTCGACTTCCTCGGCCGGGTGACGCAGCCCGCCCTCCAGACACCGCCACTGCTCCATGCTGATCTCGTTGCCGCGCGGATCCACTTCTTGCGGGGTCTCGCCGCGCACCTGCTGCAGATGCACCGACGCCGCTCGGTACACGAACTCGGCCGCCCGGCCCAGGCCCGGGGCCCCGAAGTCACCCGTGATCTGGAAACCCACATTGCTCGTGAGCGGCAAGGAGGTGCGGGTCATCAGGTAGCCGCTGAGCCAGTCCTCGGACAGCCAGCTGTTGCCGGCGGCGTTCTCGTCGCGGGCAAATTCTTCGAGGCCGGCATGCACCTCACTACCCTGCTGCTCCCGGAAATCACGGGTGGCCTGCACGGTCTCCTCGTACGTGGCGTCATCCAGCAACGGACGGGCCGTGGCCAGGAAACGATCGAGGGTTGCGTCCAACTCGGGAACGGGCAGGGGCTTCACGGACATGCGGGATCCTCTCAGCGCGGCTCACCGGGGCGTGCGAATGCGCCAGGTCCCGGGTGCGGATTCACCCTCTATCTTGCCGGAGAACACTGCAATGTGGGCTGAGAAATCACCCCGTGGGCCGCGCGTCATCCGTCACATGCGCTGCCCACGGGGTGATTCGGTTACTCCCACGTGGCGTTGTCCGGGTCCGCCCCGTTCGCCCGAGCATTCTCGGCCACCGTACGGTACAACCAGTCGGCCAACCCCGGTTCGAGGTTGTCGTAGTACTCCGTGAATCGCGGATCCTGGGTGTACATGGTCGCCAGGCACACCTGCATCGAATGGGTACAGTCGTAGAACTGCCCAATGGATGCACGGTGCCGTTCCGCCAGCTGATTGGCCTGTTCCGACCCCGGTTCGATTCCATCCCGGGCGGCTTGAGCCAGTTCCTGGTTGAGCTGATCGCTCTCGGCCTTGGTGCGCTGCCAGTCGTCCTTGGACATCCCGGCGGCCCGCTGTTGCGACTGTTCCCACTGGTGGGTATCGCCCCAGCGCTCCTCGGCCTCACGCTGGTACTCGGGGTTCCAGTCCTGACCGAAAATCTCGCTTTGCTCCTGTGGAGTGAGTTTCTTGTTCACGGCTCGCGCCTCCATCATCTGATCTACTGCGCAGACCATCTGCTGCAGGTGATCAATGCGTTCGGCCAGCAGTTTTCGCTGCTTCTCGAGGTGTGCGCTCTCGTTCACGGACGGGTCGTCCAGAATCTTGCCCACTTCTGTCAGCGAAAACCCCAGCTCCCGGTAAATGAGCACACGGTGGATCCGCGCCACGTCGTCCGCCGAATACAGGCGATATCCCGTGCTCGTGCGGCCGCTGGGGCTCACCAGGCCGATATGGTCCCAGTGATGCAGCGTCCGCACGCTCACGCCAATCAACGACGACGCCGCTCCCACCGTCAGCAGCTCATCTCCCGTTGGGTTTCCGGGTGCCTCGGGGTCTTGCGTCATGGCTTCAGCATCTCTCACGATCCCTACTGTTCGCCCTGACGTCGCGTGAGGGTCAAGCCCTAGTACTTGGCCAGCGCGCGGCCCAGGCGGTCCAGCCCTTCGTCGATCACCTCGGGTGAGTGGGTCACGAACGACAACCGCATGGTCGAGCGGTCCGGATCATGGGCGAAGAATGAGGCACCGGGCACGAAAGCCACACCTTCGTCGAGCGCAATCTCCAGCAACCGAGCAGTATCGATCCCGTGCCCCAGGCGGGCCCACAGGAACATGCCGCCGTCCGGCTGGGTGACCTCCGCGCCGCCGGGGAGGACTCGCTGCAGACTCTGGTACATGGCTTTGGCGCGCTGAGCGTAGACGGGGCGGACCTTGTCCAGGTGGGCTTCGACGTCGGCGGTGGCCAGGTATCGCGCGACCGCGAGCTGGTCCGTGACCGGAGACTGCAGCCCGATCGCCTGTTTGGCCACGGTGAGCGTGAACTGAATGGGGCCCTCCGAGCGCATCCACCCGACGCGCACACCGGGCGCGATGATCTTGGAGACCGAGTTCAACAGAATGGTCTGTGTGGACATACCCGGATGCGAAGCAATGGGCGGGAACGGTTCGCCCTCGAAGCACAGTTCACCGTACGGATCGTCCTCCACAAGTGCCGTGCCGGTACGCAGCAGAACATCCGCGACCGCCGCGCGACGCTCCATCGACATGCACACGCCCGAGGGGTTCTGGAAGGACGGAATCAGGTACACGAATTTGGGCGAGTGCTCGGCGATGAGCTTCTCGAGCTCGTGCGGAATCACGCCGTTCTCGTCGGTGGGAACCCCGATCAAGCGAGCACCGTTGAGTTCGAAAGCTTGAACTGCCGCCAGGTAAGTGGGGCGCTCCACGAGCACTACATCTCCTGGATTCACCAGCGCTTGCGCGACGACGAACAAACCCTCCTGGGAGCCGGTGGTGACCTGAATCTGCTCGGGAGTGGTCTCCATATAGCGTTCGAGCCGAAAAGCAGCTTGTTCCCGCAACTCGAACTCGCCCTCGCTCGACGCGTATTGAAGGGCCCGCTCGGCGTGGTTCTCGAAAACCCAGTCATAGGCGGCGCGAATATCCTCGACCTCGAAATATGCCGGGTCCGGCACGCCACCGGCAAAGGAGATCACGCCCTCTTTGGAGACCGCATCCAACAGGTCACGGACCGGCGAGGAATCCACCCCGTCCAAGCGATCGGCCAAGCGGAATCTGAACTCACCCTGTGCACTCATACAGGCGAGTATTTCACGACGTCATCGGGGCGCCTCGACCATCCAATCAAGGTCAGAATCCTTCCGACGCAAGACTCTCGGGGCTAGCCTGACACCATGCCGGAAATCGTTGAGTTATTAGACAGCTCTGCAATTGCCCTGGACCACCACGCCCAGGATTGGCGCGAGGCCATACGGTATGCCGGCTCCCTCCTTGAAAGCTCGTCGGCCTGCACCGATCATTACACGCAGTCAATGATCGACAACGTCGAGCAAAACGGCCCCTACATTGTCGTGGCTCCGGGATTCGCCTTTGCCCACGCACGCCCTTCCGAGGCCGTCCAGCGCACGGCAATGTCGTGGGTACGTCTGAAATCCCCGGTTAAGTTCGGCCACGCCAAGAATGACCCCGTAACTCTGGTGGTGGCGTTAGCCGCTCACGACGACACGGCACACACTCAAGCGATGCAGCAATTGGCCAAGGTACTGGGAGCACCTAAAAAGCGTGCAGCTCTCGACGAAGCTTCCACCGCCGACGAAATCCTCGCCATTCTTGGTGGGAACTCTATGGCCCGGTCACCTGGCAACCTAGACAGCCAGGATGAGTCGACTGCCGGTTCGAATTCAGCCTCCGGTCAGCAGACCCAAACCACCACAAATAAGATCCTGACGGTGTGCGGCAATGGCTTAGGAACCAGTCTGTTCCTCAAGAACACGCTTGAACAGGTCCTTGAGCATTGGGGGTGGGGCTCGTACATCACGGTGGAAGCCACTGACACGATCTCCGCCAAGGGCAAAGCCAAAGAGGCCGACTTGATTCTTACTTCAGGGGAAATCGCACGAACCCTGGGTGACCTTGGAACTCCAGTTAAAGTCATTGAAAACTTCACCAGCACGACAGAGCTCGACGCTGTCCTGCGCGATTCTTACGACGTCTAGCGCGAAAGTAGATTCCTCATGGACTGGCTAGTCAGCGCCGCAGAATTCTTGGTCAACGAGATTCTTGCCGTACCCGCATTTCTTATCGGTATCATCACGGCCATCGGGCTCATCGCCCTTCGAAAGTCCTCCGGGCAAGTAGTTGGCGGTGCCATCAAAGCAACGCTTGGCTTCTTACTCATCGGGGCCGGCGCGACTCTGGTCGTCGCATCCTTGGACCCCTTGGGAAGCATGATCTTGGGAGCTACCGGGGCCCAGGGCGTCATACCTACAAACGAAGCCATTGCTGGAATTGCCCAGGAACAGTACGGCGCCCAAGTCGCCTGGTTGATGATCCTGGGCTTCGTTGTCAGCCTGATCCTGGCACGCTTTACTCCGCTCCGGTACGTTTTTCTGACCGGCCACCATGTGCTCTTCATGGCGACCATGCTGACTATCATCTTGGCTACCGCAGGCTATAACGGAACCGTGACCGTCCTGCTTGGTGCGCTGCTGCTGGGAATACTGATGGTCTCCATGCCCGCTTTCGCCCACCCCTGGACTCGAAAAATCACGGGCGATGACAGTGTGGCCATCGGCCACTTCGGAACCGCCGGCTATATCGCTGCAGGTGCAGCCGGACGCGCCGTGGGTAAAAACAGCCCGTCCTCGGAGGACCTGAAACTCCCCGAAGGATTACGGTTCCTGAGAGATTCAATGGTCGCCACCGCCCTGTCAATGGCCCTCATGTACGTCGTCATGGCCATCCTGTTCATGGTGCGCGCCGGCACGGAGGAAGCGTTTACAGCGTTCGAGGGCGGCGCGACCAGCGTTGGTAACTACATCATGCAGTCGGTCACTCAAGGGTTGCAGTTCGGTGTAGCGGTAGCGGTGATTCTCTTCGGCGTGCGAACCATCTTGGGTGAGCTAGTTCCCGCCTTCCAGGGCATCGCATCCAAAGTGGTGCCGGGAGCCGTTCCAGCGTTGGATGCACCCATTGTTTTCCCGTACGCGCAGAATGCCGTCCTCTTGGGCTTCATCTTCAGTTTCATCGGAGGTCTTCTCGGTCTCGCAGTACTCAGTGTGTGGCTCAATCCGGCGTTCGGCATCGCACTCATCCTGCCCGGATTGGTCCCGCACTTCTTCACCGGTGGCGCGGCTGGCGTCTACGGCAACGCCACGGGTGGGCGTCGGGGCGCGATGGCTGGAGGCTTGGTCAACGGTCTGATCATTACATTCCTGCCAGCGTTCCTGCTGTCCGTTCTTGGGACCTTCGGCTCGGAGAACACTACGTTTGGCGACGCGGACTTTGGCTGGTTCGGAATCTTGGTCGGCTCAGCTGCCAAATTGGGCGCCGTCGGTGGAATCATCGTGGTCCTGCTCATCGGCCTGGCCATCCTGGCGCTGGCCATCTTGTTCCAGAAAAAGGCCGTCGACGGGCATTGGGATCCTGCCTCGTCACGCGCAACTCAGACAACCACACCGGATAAGCCAACCAGTTCAGTCAATACCGGCAGGAGCTACGGAAAGATTCCTCCCCCGCAAGGTGCGCCAGCGCCTCCGCCGCCGATGCAGTGACGCGGCTGAAGGTGTCCTATGCGGAAGGCGCCCACGCACGAACGAGCGACTGCATGTAGCGGTCGTATGCCTCGTCGGGGTCTTGTCCCATCATCACGGGGCGGGTTGCCTCGATAGAGACCCAGCCGTGAACGCTCGCCCAAATCGAGTTACCCATTTCTTCGATGGGGTAGTTACCCAGAATTCCGTGTGCCGCGCATTCGGCCACTCGCCGAAAAAGTGTCTCGATGGCCTTTTTCGCGGCAATCATTCGGGGAGAATTTTCCGTGAATTCCTCCGGGGAAATATCCGGGCGCTTTCCGCCCCGGCCAATCATGACCACGTACAGAGCGGGGTACTTGAGAGCCCATTGGCGGTAAGCCCTGCCGAGCTCCCAGAGGTCTTCGAGCGGATCTCCAGTAATTGGAACGCTCTCCTGCGATCGGGTAAAGCTTTCCACGGATTCGTAGACGACAGCCTCGATGAGGGCATCGCGGCTACCGAACATCGTGTAGATCGCGGTGGTGGAGCAGCCGTGTTTGGCCGCCAAGGGGCGTAATGACACTGACTCGACTCCGCCGGTCACAATCTGGTCGGCGGTGTCGCGAATCAGTGCCGCGCGCGTTTCGTCGTCGAACTTCCTGGGTTTGGCCACCCCGCAATGGTACTGGCGTGTACGGCAATAACGGTGTTATATATGTATGGACGTGTCCATACATCCTGAGAATATGGATCGCCGCGGGATGACTTGGGGGCATCCCGCTGCGGCCTATCTCAACGACGTTCGGACAGGACCGATTGGTCCCGGGCCGCATGTGCCCTGGTCGCGGCTGCATTCGTCTTGAGCACTATGGGGATCCACCCCACGAGCACCACACCGTAGCCCAGAGCAAAGAGGACTGCGGTGACCACGTGCGGATTTTCTTGCCGCCACACGAATCCTGAAACTACAAGCGCCGCACCCAAGACAAGGGATGTCATCCCCATAGTGCGTACCAGCGGCGCAGCGGCATGATGAGCAGCATCCCAAGCGGCGTCGGACGCTTGAGTTTTTCTGGTGCGAATTCCCACCGAGCCGTTGCGCCCGATCAAGCCGACCGCACCCTGTTTGGCGACCACGAGATAAGAGCCGCCGACCATAACAAGACCCAGGCCTCCCAGAATGTCCATGAGATTCATTGCCTCACTCGCTTTCTGACCGACCCTGGCCCATAAGTATGAAGGCTTACGCCTCGCGCTTCTTCCGGTTGCGCTGCACACGGCGGACGACCCACCAGATCACGAATACCACTACGGCTATCGCTACAACTCGGGAGAAGACGCCGGCGTACTGCTCCGCAATATACCAGTTCTCACCCAGGAAATATCCCGCAACAACAAAAATGCTGTTCCAAATCAGCGAACCAGCTGCGGTCAACACAACGAACAGCGGGAAAGACATCTTTTCGATACCGGCCGGAATGGAGATCAATGATCTGAAGATGGGAACCATCCGCCCGAAGAACACAGTGGCCTTGCCATGGCGCTCGAACCACGCTTCCGTGCGGTCCAAGTCATGGAGGTCGACCAGGGGCATCTTGTCCACAATCACGCGAAGCCGACGGCGGCCCAGCGCCACGCCGATCCAGTACAGCGCGATGGCACCGATCACGGAACCTAGTGTGGTCCAGAAGATCGCGCCGAAGAGGCTGAAATTGCCCTGGCTGGCGGTGAAACCGGCCAGTGGAAGGATGACCTCCGAGGGCAGCGGCGGGAACAGGTTTTCCAGTGCGACCAGCAGGCCAGCGCCCGGAGCTCCGATGGCCTCCATGACGTCGACCACCCACCCTGCAACACCGTCGAGTTCAGCACCACCGGCTGCTTGGGCGGGTAGGAGGACAGAGGCTAGGGACATCACGTATTCGCTTTGTGTGGGGTTCAGGAACGGGCTCATGATACGTCAGCCCGCTTAGAGATTCCCTACTGCAATTCCCCACGGGGCTTGGAGAGACTGAGGGCACAATGGCCTCATGAGAATCTGGTCGTTGCATCCCACGCTGTTGGATCGACGGGCGCTCGTAGCCGGGTGGCGTGAGACGCTCTTGGCCCAGAAAGTCCTGCGCGGTGAGACCAAGGGATACACCCGGCATCCCCAACTCGAACGCTTCCGCGACCGCCCCGATCCGCTACAAGACATCGCGGATTACTTGCATGCCATGGCTGACGAGGCCGACCGACGCGGTTACAACTTTGATCGCGGCCGGATCTCAGTCGATCGTTCAACCACGCCCAGCACCATCAACGTGACCGCGGGGCAGCTCGAGTACGAGCTCGCGTTCCTTCGTCAGAAGGTTGAGGGGCGCGACCCGGAATGGGGCCGCTCTCATCTGGACGCCGTGGAGACCCCCACCCCGCATCCACTGTTCGCCGTGGTCGACGGGCCCATTGAATCCTGGGAGCGCGTCAAACCCCTCGCTGGGTAACCCGCGCTGAGCGAACGACGTAGTCATCACATGGGCACCGGGGGCGATCCCACGTAAAGTTTCAGTATCCCCCTTCCCACCGGTTCGGAGACCCATGAAGTGCAGCGTGGTTTTACCCACACGCAATGACTCCGCGTACTTGCATCGCTGCTTGCGCGCTTTGGACCAGCAGACGCGCCAACCCGACGAGATCATCGTGGTGGACAACGGCTCCACCGATGATATTGCGGCCGTGCTGCGCGAGTTTCCCGACGTAACCTGTTTCCGGGAAGACATCCCCGGTGTGGCATATGCCGTGCGCTCGGGATACGACGCCGCCCAGCATCCGATCATCCTGCGGTGCGACGCGGACAGCATCCCATCCAAGGGGTGGGTCGAACACATGGTGACGGCCCTGGAGTGGCAGTTATCTCGCAAGGGCAAAGTTGAAGTTGTCGCCATCACCGGGATCGCTCGATTCGGACCCCAGCACTCAGGGCTAGGACGGATCTCTGGGGCTTTGTATTCCTACGCTTACCGGCTCGTGGGCGGTTTGGCATTGGGACACGTGGCGCTGTGGGGATCCAATATGGCGATGTCCGCGACATGGTGGCATTCCGTCAGAGACCATGTGCACTTATCCCCCGATGTCCATGACGATTACGACCTCAGCTTCCAGGTGGGCCCTCACCAGAAGGTCGTGCTGGATCACCGGAATGTGATGCTGGTGTCCTGGCGGGCCGCAGCCTCACCATCTCGAATCGAGCGGCAGTTGCGCATGGCAGCCATGACCATGCAGATCAATTGGGCGGAGCAAAAACCGTGGGAGCGCATGCGGGCCCGCTGGACGGCGCCGCGTGAATAATCGCCGCCCCGCAAGTCAATATGTCGCATCGAGTATGTGTTTCTCCGCTCTCCTGGTAGCTCTCATTTACGGGCTCCAGGAACGCTGGATCGACGTGGCTGTTCTGCTACTGGTGGGACTCGGACAAGTAGTCGCGTTCCTGTGTTTCCGTAACGGATACGCACGCGGGGCAACCAGCCTGGTCATGTTGATTGCCGGCGTGAGTGCTGCAGAGCAGGTGTACAGCAGCATCTGGTGGTGGGATCTGGTGATCCATTTCTTGTGTCTGTACGTGCTCGTATGGATTGCCTGGAATTATGCGCTCCGGAAGTCGCCCTCACGAGGGCGCCTACTCGCTCGACAGCGCCTGGCTATCTGTTCCCTCATGGGTCTTGTGCTGGCTGTCGTCTGGGAGGTCATGGAGCTTCTCGGATTCCTTTTAGTCACTCCGGACATTCACATTCCGCCGCTGGACACCATTAGCGATGTCATCGTGGGCGTTCTGGGCGCTGCCTTAGTGGCACTTCACAAGAAATCCCGATAGAAAGAGTGGGAAGCATACTGCCCACCAGGTCATCCAGGGAAGAGGTCCCCGTGAAGTCCCACGTCAGTCGCAGCAAGAAATCTTCTACCCGGCGGGAGCGCACGCGCCAGAGCCGGCGGGATCGTCGCAAGATCGCCCTCGGGACTGCGGCCGCCGTGGGTGCTTGCGCCGCCGTGGGTACTCTCCTCACAGATCCCGAGAACAGCTGGTACAAGTCCCTCCGCAAGCCGGATTGGCAGCCGCCTGCTGCGGCATTCCCCATTGTGTGGACGGCCTTGTACGTGGATATCGCCTACGTTTCCTACAAGGTGTTGGCCGATGCTCACGCGCGCAACGATACCGCTGAGTTCAAGAGCTACTCGCGTGCACTCGGCACCAACCTGGCCCTCAACGCAGCGTGGTGCGGATTGTTCTTCCGCGGGGAGCGCCCGGTCGTATCGACCATCGAGGCCGGCGCCCTGGCCGTGAGCTCCATCGACCTGGTTCGCCGCGCGGGTAAATCCCACCCGGGCCTCGGCCTGCTCCTGTCCCCGAACGCCGTGTGGACCAGCGGCGCCACGGCCCTCAGCGGGGCGATCGCCGCATTAAATCCGGGCAAGTAGCTACGTGGGGCATCCAGCGGTGGGTGCCCCACGCGGCGTCGTCGTTCTGATGCGAACTACGCCGAAATCTCGACCAGAACTTTGCCTTTGGAGCGCCGCGATTCCAACTGCTCGAAGGCATCCCTGAACTGATCGAGCGGATAGCGGCTGTCGATCGTGACGCGCAACGCGCCTTCATCCACTAGCGAAGCCAGCTTGGCGAGGCCGGCGCCGTCCGGGTGCATGAGGAAGAACTCGAACGTCACTCCGGCTTTCTTGGCAAGGCGGCGGATTTTGAAGCTCATGAGTTCCTCAACAGCGCGAACCAGCGCCGCCTTGGGCTTGGAAAGGTCGGTGTCCTCGGCCAAGCTGCCGGGAGTTGGCGGGCCCGCAACGCTCACCACGGCTCCCCCACGTTCCACAGTGGACATCAGATCAGCCACGGTCTCGCCGCCCACGAGGTCCAAGACCTTGGTGAAGCGCTCCTTGCCATCGGAAATTTTCCGGTCGCGGTAGTTGATCACGTGATCCGCACCAGCGTCGCGCACCAGCTTTTCGCCCGCCGACGACGCCGTGGTCGTCACGTGCGCGCCCATCACCTTGGCGAGCTGGATGGCCAACAAGCCGACACCGCCGGCGCCGCCCGTGATCAGCAACCGTTCGCCCGCTTGCAGGTCGAGGTGTTCCGGGCCCAGAGCCTGTTGGGCGGTCAGCCCCGCCAGGGGGATGGCTGCGGCGTCCGACAGCGGGATGTTCTGGGGTGCCCTCGCGACGAAGTCCTGGTCCACGGCGACATATTCAGCCAGGGCACTCAATTGCTCGGAGCCAGTGCGGGCCATCACGTGATCTCCCGGCTGGAAATCTCGGACGAGCGATCCAACGGATTCGACCACTCCGCTCAACTCGTTGCCAGCAATCTTGGGAAAGGTGTAGGGCTGAACCATCTTGAACGTACCCCGCCGCTGCAGCGCGTCCACGGGATTCAGCCCCGCGGCAACCGTGCGGATCAGCACCTGATTTGCTTCCGGCACCGGTCGCGGCATGTCTTGAAGCTTCATGACATCTGGGCCGCCGTATTGGGTAAAGGTCATCGCTCGCATAGATTCTCCGATTCGGTGGTTTTCGGAGTTAAGAGCCTATGCGTGTCATCGGGTGGCCTGTGAGGGCTTGCGCTGAGCGCTGATCGGAAACCGCGTCCGAATCGTGACAAATGTCAGTAGCCCGCCGATTCCGGGGCTGGCACACTCAAGTCATGAAACGGCAAACATTGGCATTCATTGCTCTCGCCATCACCATCTTCTACGGGGTCGGCTTCGCGGCGTTCGACACCGGTCGGGCCTATGCAGTGCTTGGTGCGGCCCTGGTGACTGTTTCGTGGATCGCGGTCGGTGTCTTCGGACAAGACGGCGCACGAGGGGCCCGCACCCCGGCCGAACGCCGTCCCCGCACCTAACCGCGCACGGCCAACTGTCATGTCCGAAAACCGCTAGTTCAACACACGGAAGCGTGTCACTCTAGTGACATGACCTTCCAGAACATGACTTTCGACCAGCGGTATCGCGCGGTTCAAGCGCGCGATCATCGCTTTGACGGTCAGTTCGTGCTGGGCGTGAAAACCACCGGGATTTACTGCCGGCCCAGCTGTCCGGCGCGCACTCCCAAAGCCGAGAACGTACAGTTCTTCCGCGCGAGTGCCGCAGCCCACGCCGCTGGGTTCCGGGCCTGCAAACGTTGCTTGCCGGAGGCCGTCCCCGGCTCCCCCGAATGGAACCTTCAAGGAGACATTGCCGGGCGAGCCATGCGGCTGATCAATGATGGTGTGATCGACCAGCAGGGCGTTTCGGGCCTAGCGCAGCAACTCGGTTATTCGACCCGCCACCTCACCCGCATCCTCCGCGAGGAAACGGGCGCCGGACCGCTCGCGCTCGCCCGGGCCCACCGCGCCCAAACGGCCCGGGTCCTCCTCACGCAAACAGCCATACCGATTTCTGACATCGCGTTCTCGGCAGGGTTCAGCAGCATCCGCCAGTTCAATGACACGATTCGCGAGGTGTATGAACTCTCACCCCAGCAGGTTCGAGCGCACGGTCACCGCACTGCACAGGCCGATACCGCCACGGTGGACCTCTCCCTGAGCTTTCGGGAGCCCATCGACCTTCCCGGGTTGTTCGCCTGGTTAGCCGCACGCGCCATTCCCGGCCTCGAATTCGCGAACGATTCCTCCTACGAACGGTCCATCCAATTACCCGGTGGACCCGCGTGGTTCAGGATTTACAGCTCGCCGAATCCAAGCGGGGACCTACGCCTCCAGGCCCGGGTCACCGAGTTGCAAGACCTCCCCGTTCTCATGTCCCGCGTCCGCCGGTTGTTCGATCTCGACGCCGATCCGGTCGCCGTCGACACGGCCCTCGCCTCTTTGCCAGCCATTCAGTCGCTCGTCGCTGCCCTGCCCGGCGTGCGCGTAGCCGGCTGCATGGATCCGCACGAACTTTTGATCCGCACCATAATTGGTCAGCAAATCTCGGTAGCCGCCGCCCGCACGATCCTCACCCGGATCACCACCGGATTGGGCGAGCCCGCCCCCGACTTCGCGCCCGGACTCACTCACTTGTTTCCCACCATGGACGCCATCGCGGAGCGAGGCGGCACAGTCTTGCGGGGCCTCAAAGCCCGCCAGAACGCCGTCGTCAATGCGGCCGAATCCATTGCGAAAGGCGAGCTACGTCTCGGGTTCGGCGACGACCCCGCCGAACAGCGCAGGGCCTTGCTCGCCCTGAAAGGCGTGGGCCCCTGGACCGCCGACCACGTGCGTATGCGCGTCACCGGCGACCCGGACGTGTTCCTGATCGACGACGGCGCTCTGCGCGCCGGAGCACGCCGCGCCGGTTTGCCGGCGGACAAGTCCGAGCTACTCGCCTGGTCGGCCCAGGCCTCGCCGTGGCGCAGTTACCTGACCACCCACCTGTGGAGGGCGCCCGCCGCGCCCGTGCAGTCGCAACAAGGAGACCCCTCATGACCGCCACATTCCAGACCATCGACACCTCGGACGGACCGTTCACGGTGATCACCAACGACGTGGGAAAAGTCATGGCCTCTGGGTGGACCTCGTCCGTGGAGGACGCCATCTCAAGAGTTCGCGCCACTCACCGCCCGACCGACGTCACGGAAGGAACCGTGGACGCGGCGTCGGCTGTGGAGGCCTACTACGCAGGGGACGCGCACGCCCTCGATGCTGTGGAGGTCGAGCTGCACGGCACCGACGGCCAACTCGCCGGGTGGGCGACGCTCCGCCAGATCAAACCAGGACAACCGCTGAACTACTCGCAGTTCGCTCGTGCCCTGTGGAGCCCATCTGCCGTGCGCGCGGCAGCATCCATTTGCGCCCGCAACCCCGCAGCCCTGTTCGTACCGTGCCACCGTGTACTGCGCACGGACGGGTCACTGGGCGGGTTCGCGTGGGGGCTCGACATCAAGCAGAGCCTCTTGGACCGCGAGGCTCGCGCGTGAAGCACCGGGCCTGCACCTTGACGCATTTGTTCATACCTCGCGTCGTGCGCCACCGGCCGCCCGGAGCAACCGCTCCCCCAGCTCTGCGACGGCCTCTCGGACCTCCGGGTTCTCGATCACCGTGAATTCGTACTCGATCCCGGTCAACCACGACGCCGCTTCCTCAGGATCATCCGTCCCCGTGACGTACTCGCACAGACCCGGTTCGAGCTCGCGGAGGATCGCGCCGTCCCAGGTCATGAAGTCCGGTGCGCTCTCGATCGGACATCGCACGTGCAGCACCACCTCGTGTTCGTAGGCCTCCAACGGCACGGGATCGAGCGTTCGTTCCAGCGCTTCGGCCGCGTCGGGCCTGCGACGAAACACCCAGTCGCCCACGCGCACCTCAGCCATGCGATCGAGGCGAAAGGAACGCCAAGCCTCGCGAGCGACGTCGTACGCGGCTAAGTACCAAACCTGCCCGCGGCACGAGACCTGGTGCGGTTCGACCCATCGCTCCGAATGCCGCCCGCGACGGTCCACGTAGCTGAACCGCAGCCGACGGCGGCGCCTGGTCCCGTCCGCGCACGCAGCCAGAATCGCGGAATCGACCGCCATCCCCGCACCGCTCAGATCCGTGGCCGCACGGGTTTCCTGCGCACGGGCCCGAGCGGCGGGCGGCAGGACGGCGTCGATCTTGGCGAGCGCCCGCTGGCCCGCGTGTGCGTCGGTGAGGTACCCAGCCGCGGCGGCGAGGGCGACATTGACCGCGAGTGCCTCGTCCTCGTCGAGCGATAGCGCGGGCAGTGCCTGGCCACGACGCAACGCGTACCCGCCACCCTGGCCCGGCTCGGCATCCACGGTGTACCCGAGATTTCGCAAGCGGTCGACGTCGCGGCGCAGCGTTCGCGGCGTCACGCCCAGTTCCGCGGCGAGCTCGGGCCCGGGCCACACGGGGCGGTGGCCGAGCAAGCTCAGTAGTTTCAGGGCGCGCGAAGTCGGATCCGTCACGCACCCAGTGTGACTGCGGACAGGATCTGTCCGCAATGGGGTTCATGATGCTCCTATCAGCAATCGAAGCACTCGAGAGAGGCAAGATCATGGGTTTCCTCGTTCCCCAAGCACACGGCGAAAAAGACGTTCTGATCACCCACGTCCTGTATCACCTCGCGCAAGTGCGCACCACGGTGTACGGACTCACCAACGAGCAGGCGCATTCCGTGCCGTCCGCATCCTCACTGAATCTCACGGGGTTGTTGCGGCATTGCGCGCTCGTGGCTGCGGGATGGTCCAACATGGCTGCGCAGCAGACCAATGTTCCTGATGTTCCGGAGGACATCGGCGAGGACATGTACATGGAGGATTGCGTGGCCCACCCAGCAACCCTGGACGAGACGCTCGAGTTCTTCGACCGATGCGTGTCCTACGCGTCCGAGCAGATGGAGTCCATCACCGATTTAAGCGCCCCCATGCCCGTCCCGGACGCGCCGTGGTACCCGCCCGAACTCGAATCCTGGGAGGCTCGCTGGGCGTTGACCCACATCGTCGGCGAGCTCGCGCGCCATGTGGGGCACGCAGACATCATCCGAGAGTCGATTGACGGCAAGGGATCGTACGAGCTCAACGACCTGGTCGACGGGCTGGATCCGAATCGGGAGTGGTGAGGGTTAGGCTAGCTGGGCGCTCCAAGCTCCTGAGCGAATCAGTCCAGGGCCTTGAGCCGCACGGCGGACCATTTCTCGGAGATGGCCACGTTGGCGTTGAGCGTCCAGTTCAACTCGTTCACGCGGGTCCAAATGGTGTCCCGATTGATGTTGGATCGGCCGCCCTTGAGGTAGCCGATCCACGCTGCGCGGGTACCCCGGAGGTCTTCGAGGTTTGCTTCCAACAGGTCGTCCAGGTTGGCGCGACTCATGGCGAACAGCACAGCAACGTCCGCGTTATTGGCGTGCTCCACGTAGACCGCGTCCTCCGGCAGCGGTTCCAGGAGATCGCGCGTTTCCGGGGTATCCCCGGCCTAGTAGACGGAGGAACCGGGCTTGATCAGCAGCTTTTCCGCGGGGGTCTTAGACATGGGTTCATCCTAGAACTGCGGGGTTGGATTCGTCCCGCATCAAGAGCCTCGCCTGCTCACCCTGCCGCGCGATGACGCGCTCGAGATCCACGCCCGGCAGGGATCCGCCCTCAACAACCCATCGGCCGTCCACCATGACCCGATCCGCCCGGTGCGCACCGCACAGCACCAGGGATGCGACGGGATCGTGGGAGCCCGCGAACCGCAACTCATCGCGCGTGAACATGGCGAGATCCGCCCTGGCTCCGGGCTCCAGGACACCGATGTTGTCCCAGCCGAGTGCTCCCGCGGACCCGCAAGTAGCCCAGTTCAGAGCCCGCGAAACGGGCACACGCGAAGGCCCCGCGGACAGCCGCTGAATGTTCAAGGCCGCACGAACTTCCTCGATCATGTTGGACCCGTCATTGGATGCGGACCCGTCCACGCCCAACCCCACCGGCGAACCTGCTTCCTCAAGCTCCAGGGCTCGACACGTCCCCGATCCCAACCGCATGTTCGACGTTGCGCAGTGGGCCACACCCACTCCTGCCGCACCCAAACGTGCGATTTCGGAGTCGTCCAGGTGGATCGCGTGCCCCAACCACGTGCGCGAGCTGAGCCAGCCCACGGATTCCAGATAGTCCACGGTTCGCAGGCCAAAACGTTCGCGGCAGAAGTCTTCCTCGTCAATGGTTTCGGCCAGGTGGGTGTGCAGCCGAACATCCAGGTCGGTGGCCAGCGCTGCTGTATCCCGCATGAGTTCTCGGGTGACGGAGAACGGGGAGCAGGGCGCCAAGGCCACCCGGATTCTGGCGTCCTCCCCGCCCTGGTGATACTTCTCCACGACCCGTTGGGAATCGGCCAGGATGGTGTCGTGATCCTGCACCGTGGACTGGGGTGGCAGGCCGCCGTCGTCCTGGCCCAGTGACATGGATCCACGGGTGAGCATTGCGCGAGCGCCCAGACGTTGCACCACGTCAACCTCGATGTCCACGGACTCCTCCATGCCCGCGGGGAACACGTAGTGGTGGTCGGCCGCCGTGGTGCACCCGGACAACAACAGTTCGGCCACCGCCACCGTCACGGCGGACTCCAGAGCGTCCGGAGTAAGCCGCGCCCACACAGGGTAGAGGCCCTGCAACCAGGGGAAGAGTTCAGCGTCCGCCACCGGCGCCCAGGCGCGCGTGAGCGTTTGGTAGAAGTGGTGATGCGTGTTGATCAGGCCGGGCAGCACCACGTGGGCGGCGGCGTCGAAAACCCTGTCGTACCGTGTCGGCTCCGATCCCGCGCCCACCATCTCCGTGATGACCCCGGTGCCGGTGTCGACCACCAGGCCGCGACTCGCGTAAGCATTGTCGCGGGAGGACGTGTGGATACCGGCCGGATCCTTGATCCAAAGCAGACTGCCGTTCGGCTGCGTGGTCGGGTCTTGGGTGGGACGTTCGAGGGTCATGGCGCACCTTTCCGGGCAACCGCCGTCACCCGTGATGAGCTCGGCATGCCACCGAGCCGGCTCAGTGTTCCTGTCTGCCGATCCAGGTGCCGCAGGGTTCGCGGAGGCCAACGCCGCACGGGCCAACGCTGAAGGCGCGACCGTCCCGGTGCGATTTCATATTCCGGAAATCATAATTAACATTCCGGAAATAAAAAGTGTTGCCCGTCACAGTCTGGCAAGGCTACGCTCGACAGCACAACCGCCACGGCGGGCCCTTTCAGGGCTATCTACCGGGCACGAATCCAGTACAACGCGAGCTGCAAGGCGAGTACATGGGCCCGTGTATTCCGGGTCTCGTGCGCTTTGCGGGCTGCCTCAGCACCGACAAGACAAAACCCGTGATCCGGAGAGCATCGTGAAAAAGCGCCCCGCGTCAGTCGACGCCACCACACCGCAACGCCCCGAGGACGAGTACCTGGGTGTCGGGCGATCCTTGGCCTACGGCCTGCAACACGTCCTGACCATGTACGGCGGCGTGATTGCCGTGCCGCTGATCATCGGAACCGCCGCCGGACTGGACGCGACCGAGACCGGCATCCTGGTTGCCGCCGCACTCTTCATTGGTGGCCTTGCCACCATCCTGCAGAGCATCGGTGTTCCCTTCTTAGGCGCCCAGTTGCCACTCGTGCAGGGCGTGTCTTTCGCTGGCGTGGCCACCATGCTGACCATCCTGCAGGGAACACCCGGCGAGGAAGGCCTCCGCGTCATCTTCGGAGCAGTGCTAGTTGCCTCCGCGCTCGGTTTCATCCTGGCGCCGTTCTTCGCGAAGATCATTCGGTTCTTCCCACCGGTCGTCTCCGGGGTGGTCATCACGACCATTGGCGTGACGCTGATGCCAGTGGCCGCGGGCTGGTCCCTGGGTCCCGAGGGCGATCCGGCCCACGGGTCAGTGGCCAACATCGGGCTGGCCGCCTTCACTCTCCTCATGGTCCTGTTGCTCTCCAAGGTGGGTTCGGCCGCGATCTCACGCTTGTCCATCCTGCTGGCCATCGTGATCGGCACGATCGCGGCAGCCCTGTTGGGTCGCGCCAACTTCTCCGGTGTGGGCGAAGGTCCCGTGATCGGCTTCCCCACCCCCTTCGAGTTCGGCACGCCGCTGTTCGTGGCCTCGGCCATCCTGGGCATGTTCATCGTGATCATCGTGACGATGACCGAGACCACAGCGGACATCGTGGCCGTAGGTGAAATCGCCGAAACTGGAGTGGACTCCAAGCGCATCGCCAACGGTTTGCGCGCGGACATGCTGTCCTCCACGGTGGCTCCACTGTTCAACACGTTCACCCAGACCGCCTTCGCTCAGAACGTGGGCTTGGTGGCGATCACGGGGATTCGCAGCCGCTTCGTGGTGGCCGGGGCCGGCGTGATCATGGTGGTGCTGGGGCTGCTCCCGGTGCTCGGCCGCGTGGTCGCGGCAGTGCCCTCTCCCGTGCTGGGAGGTGCGGGCATCGTGCTGTTCGGGACCGTGGCGGCGTCGGGAATCCGAACCCTGGCGGGCGTCGATTACCGGTCGGGTCTCAACCTGATCGTCGTGGCCGTCTCGATGGCCATGGGTCTGATCCCCGTGGTCTCGCCGACCTTCTACGACCAGTTCCCGTCCTGGGTGCAGGTAGTTCTGGGGTCGGGCATCAGCGCGGCCGCGCTCACCGCCGTGCTGCTCAACATCCTGTTCAACGAGCTCAGGTTTGGATCGCGCCCCGGCTCGTCCGAGCTCGCCGCATACCCACCGCGCGTGTTCCCCAAGTCCATACTTCAGGGCCTGCAAGAAGGCGACACCTTGGTCAACGGGCGCCTGATCGGCGCGGACGGCCAGGAGATCGCCGTGGTCGATGACCATCTGGTGGACGAAGCCCGACGCCGCGTGGAGACTGGCGAGCTCACCGACACCGGCCAAATACACCGCGTGTACAAGCGCGACGGCCTCTGATTTTCCCGCCATCCTCACCCGAAACAACAGGAAGAAAACACCATGACAACCGATTCCGCGCCGGCAAAGACGCCCTCCGACGCTGACGTCCAGAAACACCTGCAAACCGCCATTGAGGCGGCCGCCCAGAACGCATCCGTGGACGGCGGCCCATTCGGAGCGGTGGTCGTCACGGCCGACGGCCAGGAGTTCGTTGCGGTCAACCGCGTCACCGCAGATCACGACCCAACGGCCCACGCAGAGGTGTCGGCCATCCGCGCAACCTGTAAGGCCCTGGGCACGCATGACCTGACCGGCGCTGTGCTCTACACCAGTTGCGAACCGTGCCCCATGTGCCTCTCGTCCTCCCTATGGGCGCGCCTGGACGCGGTCTACTTCGCGGCCGATCGGTACGACGCCGCCGACGGCGGTTTCGACGACGCCGTGTTCTACGAGTTCTTCACGGCCACCCCGGAGGAGCGAGACAAGCTGGTCCCGGTCCGCCACGTTGCCGTGGACAGCCGGAAGGCGCCCTTCGAATCCTGGGCGGCCAACGCGGAGCGCGCCGAGTACTGACCCATTTCTGTCACTGGACCGCGAGGGGTGCGTCTCCGGCGGGCGCCCGGCGGGGGTTATGCGTGTCTGAGCATGGGCGCACACTAAAGGCCCACACACCGCTCCTTTCGGAGGTTTGGTCCCATGTTCATCTTCAACACAGCCACCACGGCCAACGGCTTCCTGGCCGATCCCAACAACTCACTCGAATGGCTGTTCCAGGTCAAGAGCGAGGCACCGGATATGGAGCCCTTCACCCAGACCGTCTCCGTGTTCGTGATGGGTTCGTCAACCTATGAATGGTTGCTCAACACCGAGAACATGCTCGAGCACCCGGAGAAGTGGACCGGATTCTTCGGCGACCGGCCCAGCTACGTGTTCACGAGCCGGGACCTTCCCGTGCCGCCCGGCGTGGATGTCCGGTTCTTGAACAGCTCCGTTCCCGACGCGCTTCCCACGATCACGGAAACCGCTGGCGAGGGCGTCGTGTGGGTCATGGGCGGTGGCGACCTGGTCGGCCAGTTCCTGGATGCCGGTGCTCTCGACCGCATCATCATGACGCTCGCGCCCGCGTTCCTTGCCAGCGGAAAGCCGTTACTTCCGCGCACTGTGTATCCCGACCGCTTGACCCTCAAGGGCGCGCGGACGGTCGGCCAGTTCGTGGAGATTACCTACGACGTCGTGAACCCGAGTCCCAGCGCATAGGGCATCTTTGCCGGCGGTCGTGTGCTGGTAGGCGCTGCCGACCCGTCTCTGCCGCTCGCCCTACGCGGAATCGTTCGCAATAAGCTTCTAGTCGTGTCACCCTGAAGCCATGACGCACGAACACCCGGAGCACAAGGCACCCGTCACCGCCCAAGAGTGGGATGCCCGCTACGACACCGAGCACATCTGGAGTGGCAACCCGAACGGCGCGCTGGTGGCCGAGGCTTCATCGCTCACGCCCGGATCCGCATTGGACGTCGGCTGCGGTGAGGGCGCGGATGCCGTGTGGCTCGCTCAACGGGGTTGGTCCGTCACGGGTGTGGACGTTTCCACCGTTGCCGTGGAGCGTGCCCGCACCGCTGCGGATGCCGCCGGAGTGGAGGTCAGATGGTTGGTTCAGGGTTTCCTTGACGCGCCGTTTATCGATTTTGATCTGGTGTCCGCCCAGTACCCGGCCATCCCCAAGGTCGGCGACCATGAGGTAGAACTGCACTTCGCCCAGGCCGTGAAGCCCGGCGGACTGCTCATGTTCGTCCATCACGTCATGGACGACGGCCCTCACGGATTCGACCCAGCGGACTATGTCATGCCGGGGGACATTGCCCAGTACTTTGCGCACGCTGGCTGGGATTTCCTGGTGGACGAAGTCCGCGAGCGCCGTGTCTCCGGTGGTGCCGGAGCCCACCATTCTCAGGACCGGGTGATTGTGATGCGAAGACCGATGTAATTTACGGCCGCACTCAGACCTTCACGCTATAACCGCGGTTTTGTACAAAAGCGTCAAGAATGCCTGTATTCTGAGTGCATGAGTGACATGACCGTAAGTGACGCTCGGGCCCGACTAGCCGACGTAGTGGACACCGCACGAGTTGGCCACAAACCCGTCTTCCTAACACGGCGCGGACACCGCATTGCCGCAGTTGTGGATGCTGGCGACTTAGAGAAACTTATGTCAGCAGCCGAGGACCTGGCAGACATTCAGGCTGCCCAGGCTGCCCGGAAGGAAATGGATGACGGCGAGGATGCCATCCCATGGGACCAGGTCAAATCTGATCTTGGCCTTTCATGACCTACCGGATTGAACTAGCACCGGCAGCGTTGCGCCAGATCAGGAAACTCGACAAGCCCGCACGGTTACGAATTCAGGCCGCAATTGAACTTTTGGCCGATAATCCCCGACCTCACGGCGCTAAAAAGCTCGTGGGCGGCAAAGGAGAGTGGCGGGTACGCACGGGCAATTACCGCGTTATCTACGAGATCGATGACGGAGTCTTGATGGTCCTGGTCTTGGCCGCGGGACACAGGCGAGAGATCTATCGCTAGCCTCCTACAAGATGCGCGCCCAAAAAGCCGGTCCCGCCAAGTACCAAAACGTTGGTCATGACGGGACCGTAGCAGGGCCACCCGTTGTCAGTTCTCCGTGGCCGGGTCTTCGTCCTTGTTGTCGGTCATGGCACCAACACCCTCATCGGCGGGTTCGGCGTCGGCTTCGGTGCGGCTGCTCAGTTCTTCGCGCTCTTCTTCGGCGCTCATCTTGATCGAGTCTTCGCCGGGTTTACCGTTGTTCTGCGACTGCATGGGGTGCTCCTTCGCGTGTCCTCAAACCTCTGCGGCAACGACCGACAGATGGGGTGCCGGCCCGCAAAAGCCCTTGTCCCCCGAGCTTCCCCCGGCACTAAGTGGCCTGTCAATCACCCGCATGGGTTGATTTGAGCTAGGAGCAGCACCCCCATTGAGACAGCCGTTCAGCAGCCGTTTGCCGCCTCATTCTCAGCAACTCGCTTGATCGCGGCCAGTGTTTCCGGGATGCCCCGACGAGCGGCTTCGCGACGCTTATCGGGCGCATCCTCGCCCCTGTTCTTTCGCAACCATTCACGCCCCGTAGGGAGTACGTGCCAGGTCTCGGTCAGACGGGAGCCGTTATCGGTGGGTTCAATGATGTAGCTCCACCGAGCCACACCACCGAGGTCAGGCGCCACAAGCCAAGCGAATTCACGCGGGTGATCGGCCACGAGAACTTCGGAGATCGTGGTCCATTCGACGTCACCGACCACGTTGCGACCGGTGAACACATCTCCCACTTTGCCGGTACCGCTGTTTTTCCACTCCCCGCCGCGACAAATGGGTGACCACTCCCGAATGTGCTGGAGGTTGGTCACCATGTCATAGAGCACCTCTGGTTCCACGACGATGTCGATGGAATCGCTGTGTTGCCACTGCTTCTCTGGATCCTCGGTCATGAGCCGAAAATACTGATGGGCCAGCACCTGGGCTCCCTGAACCCTGGACGAAGTACTGATGGCATTCAGGAGTTGGGTACTGCTGAGACCCGAGGTTCCCGGCCAGCTCGGGCAGTTACGACCCTCTGTCGGTAGGCGGCAAGGAAGGCGACAAACGCAGCCACAGCTGCAACTGTGTTGAAGACCATGCGTGAACGCGCGTGCCACGTCACGAACTCATTCGCTACCTGACGCAGATACTCGTCAGAATGCACGGCAGACCCTTCAATGAACATAATGTCGTTGCGCGGCCAGAAGTACAGCATGGAAGCCAGCCCTTCACCGACCATCATTGCCAGACTGAGCACGATCCACCACCGGGCCCTGGGGATCTTCCAAGTGAGGATCAGAGCCAGGGCACCGAGAACCCAGGATGCAAATCCCAAGGGTGGAAAGAAATCCGAGGGACCGGCTTCGACGAAGAATTCCATGGACAATTCCAGCGACTGAGGCGGATTATGAAAAATGTTCGGGTAGATCATGAACGTCTCCAGCACAATGGCTCCGAATATGGTCATCAAGACCCACAGGTAGATCGCCAGAATGGGGACAGTCATTTTTTTCATTTTTGACATGAAATTTCCTTTCGAGATTGATTTTCACAACGTGATACTTGATGGCTATCTCAGTGCTGGTGGTTTAACCCACTAAGTGAGGAAGGCTGAGGATCATTGGTCCCCACCACCACGAACTGCCCCATCAAGCCTTCGTCCTCGTGTCGTAACAGGTGGCAGTGGTACATGTAGGCGGCTTCTGGATCGACGTACTTTCCGAATTGCATAATCAGCCGATACCTGCGACCTGGCTCGACGTATATGGTGTCTTTTCGCCCAGCTAATTCCGTCGGTGGCGCAACCCCGTCGATACTGAGCACATAGAACTGCACATCATGAATGTGGAAATTGTGAGTAAGCCGGTCAGTGCTACGGATCTCCCATATTTCCGTGGTCCCCTCAATGACAACCTCATCGATCCTGTTCATATCCATCTGGGCGCCATTGATCATTCGTGCAGCCATCGTGAACTCACGGTGCACGGTGGCGTCTGCTTCCTGCAGCCGCACGTGATTGTGCAATATCGCTGGCACTGCGGATGAGGGCCTCAGATAATCATTTGCGCGCAGCTGCAGAACATCGAATGTGTCTTCACCACCAAAGGCGAATGAAGACGCTACGTCACCCAACTCCGGTGGATAGGAGCGCAACATGGCGATGTCACCGGGTGTCAAAGTGACTATGATTTCGGCCCGCTCCGCGGGAGAGAGCCGAATCCGAGTCGTTGAATACGGCTCCGCAAGTAGACCCCCATCGGTGGCAACCAGGTCAAAGTTTCGATTGTCTTCGAACCCGAAGTCATACGTTCGGGCCGTGGAACCGTTGAGCAAACGCAATCGGATCATTTCGGTCGAGACCTCAAAATAGGCCCCGATCACTCCGTTGGTCATCACGGTGGAACCGAGAACACCTGGCTCGGCTTGCCTCTCCCCCATGGTCAGTTCCCCGGCGTCGGTGAACTCCTTGTCCTGAACAACCACTGGGATATCGTCCACGCCATATCTATTGGGCAACGCGGGGGCTTCACTGGGATCGTCCACATAGAACATCCCCGCTAACCCTCGGTAGACGTGTTCCTCAGTCCGCCCGTGAGGATGCGGGTGATACCAAAGAGTTGCCGCTGGCTGATTGATCTCCCAGGTGGGACGCCACGTATCGCCAGGAGCAATTACCTGATGTGGGCCACCGTCCATGGCGGCAGGCAAATGCATACCGTGCCAGTGCACCGTAGTGACCTCATCGAGTGAGTTGGTGACTGCAATCGCAATCCTCTGGCCACGTTCTGCGCGGAGGGTCGGCCCAAGAAAATCCCCGTTGTAACCCCACGTAGGAGTCTGAACACCGGGCAGAAAGTCGCTACTGCCCGGCCTGGCTTCGAGTTCAAAGACTCGCGTGCCGTCCGCATCAACTTGAAACTCTGCCAAGGGAGGGATCTTAAGGAGATTTTCGAACACGGCAGGGTTAGAAGGCCGTATACCGGCAGGTTGTCCCGAGCACCCCGACAAGATGAGAAGTGCACCGGCACTCATCAACAATTGACGACGGGACACCGAAAAGTTGTTATTCCTTCTCATTGTCTGACACCTCGAAGCTTTTGCAGCAGCGCCGCAAGCACGCCAGCCAGAAAACCCCAGCCGGTATGGATGATCACCACGGGAATAATGGCTATGGGGTAAGCCAGAGGGCCTTGTAAAGCGCCGGTCAGTACGGGTGAAAGAACTGCGCTGAGTACGATCACATAAAAGCTTGCGGTCAATCCGGTCAAAGTCAGTGTGAGAATCGGGCGAGGAACCCGGCCCCATCCGACAACGGAAATCCACGCCACCGTGACCACCGCGATGAGCAAAAATGCTGCCGTGCCGGCACCGAGAAGGTTCGACAGGCCCAAGTGTCTACCCAGACCCTGCAGGAGAGCCAACGCCCCGAGTCCGAGGATGAGCAGCCAGCTCACGGCGGGGCGCTTATTGACTGAGAATTCTGATGTGGTCTGCATGCATGTGACGCTACGGAGAAGCTGCACCGCAAACATCGGGCTGAAATCGTCTCTCCGATCACCGTGGAATGACGGTCGGCATCGCTTTTCGCTGACATGGGAAGTCGCTCTGGAACGATCGGCCTCAGAGAGGGCCGTGGCTAGACTTCAAAACATGTCCAGCACTGCTGCCGACCCCGCCTACGAGTCGAACGGTGAGAAAATCAATCCTCGACTTCTCGATGGAGTACTCGCGGCAGCAGTAACCGTGATCATCATGGTGGTGGTCGCGGCCGATTTGGAGAGAACCGGTCGAGCAGGGCCTTTGGCCTACACGTTCGCGGTGGGATTCGGAGTCATACTTTTGGCACGCCGCCGGGCACCCCGATTGGTGTTAGTGCTGACCGTTCTCGGGATTTTTCTTTACTATCCGTTCCAGTTGCCACCCATTGGCCTGGCCCTTCCTGCCGCGGCCGCTTTGTACTCCGCCGCGGAAGCCGGCTGCACTCGATCCGCCATCGCGACCGGCGGGGTATTGGTATCCGTATCCGCTTACGCCCGTATCAGGGATGGGCTTCCGACTGATTTTCTGTACAGCTACGAGATGCTCACAAATATCGCACTTGTGGCTGCGGCTATTGCTCTCGGGGTGAGTGTCCGTTCCCGGCGTGAAATCAGATCTCATCAGGAGAAGCTACGTGCGCTCACAGCTGCCCGTGAGCGACAGGATGCCGAGGTCCGCCTGCATGCTGAGATGGCAGGGATCGCTCGAGATCTTCATGACACCATCGGGCACACATTGTCCGTGATTGCTGTGCACAGCAACGTGGCTTCCGAGGCAGTGGGCCGCAACGACGACGCCGTGATGCGTGCCATTGAACAGATCCAGGCGGCAAACTCTGCGACGTTGCGTGAGCTGAGAAACACGGTCAAGGTGCTGCGGGGGCCCGAAACAGAATCAACAGAGCGAAGCGGCATCGGAATGACTAGCATTTCTCAGCTAGTCTCCCAGGTGCGCAATACCGGGGTGAATGTCACGGCCCATATCGACCTGAGCCCTGGCGACCTGGACGCGACCATTGACGCGGCCGCGTTCAGAATCGCTCAGGAAGCTCTAACCAATGTCATGCGTCATTCGGCCGCTGCCGAAGTGACCGTCGAAGCCTTGTTGCGGGACGATGCCCTCGAACTCACAGTCACAGATGACGGTCAAGGCGTGACCGATAGCCGTTCACAAGAGTCACGAGGACGTGGCCTGCGGGGAATGAGCGAGCGCGCCAACTTACTGGGTGGCAACGTCACGGTGGGTAACCGGATAGAGGGTGGCTTCCAAGTACGCGCCACACTACCCAGGAGGCTGAACACGTGATCAACGTGGTGTTGGTAGATGACCAGGAACTAGTTCGCACCGGGTTGCGCGCGCTAGCCGAAAGAGACGGCGACATTACCGTTGTGGGCGAGGCTGCGAACGGCCGGTCTGGGCTTTCTCGAGTTCGAGAGCTCCACCCAGATGTAGTCCTCATGGACATCCGCATGCCAGAGATGGACGGGCTGACAGCCACGCGCGCCATCGTCGCGGACACTGCCTTACGAGATGTTCGGGTGCTAGTTCTCACTACATTCGACGAAGACGAACACGTTTTCGAGGCCATCCACTCTGGCGCGGCCGGGTACTTACTCAAAGACGTCTCGCCCGCGGAATTGCGGCAGGCTATCCGTCTGGTGGCTCATGGTGAGGCACTGCTCTCACCTGCGGTGACACGCACCGTCTTGAGCAGAATTGCGGCTCGCCCGGAGACCGTTCTCGACGACACCCCCTTGCAATCCCTGAGCGAGCGTGAGCGTGAAGTGCTCTTAGAAGTAGGGAGGGGACTCTCCAATGAGGAAATCGCTCGAAAGTTGTTTCTCTCACCATCCACGTCTCGGACTTACGTCTCCAGGCTCCTCGCCAAGCTCGATGCCCGCGATCGGTCGCAATTAGTGATACTCGCGTACGAATCCGGACTCATCACCCCAGGTGACTGAGTAGGAAAGGTCTTCCACGATGAGAGAGCTCCAGATAATTTCAGAAGTATTCCCAGATCTGTCGTGGACTCGCACGCAACGAATCACGGACGGTTGGGACCACGTTGTGGTCATTCTGGATGGGGCGCTCGTTTTCCGCTTTCCCATAGATCCGGCCTACCTACATTCTCTTCGGACAGAAATCGACGTACTGAATTTTCTAGCGGATCGCCTCACGGCCAGAATCCCCCGATACAACTGGGTTGCACCTGATCACTCGTTCGCCGGGTACCCCCTGCTACCGGGGCGTCCGCTGACTGTCGCTGAAATTGCTTCGTTGACGCCAGAAGCCACAGTTGCGGCGTCAGACCAACTGGCCGATTTTCTGTCATCTCTGCACTCTTTGCCCATTCAGGGAACACCTCTGGGGCGGGTGCCGCCCACAGATCTCGCACAAGATCGGCAAGATGTTCTTAACTTGGTGCGCAAGCATTTGCGTCTCAAAATGACGCCGTTCGAGCTCGCGACTATTGATCGAATACTTCATGACGTTGAAGAGATTCAACCCAAGAACCACATATCGGTTCTTATTCACAATGACTTGTACAGCTCGCACTTGCTATGGGATTCCACCACGTCGCGCTTGGGAGTCATAGATTTCAGTGACATGTGTATCGGAGAGCCGGCGATGGACTTCTCCAGGCTGTTCGAGTTCGGCCCGAGCATGGTGGAAGCTGTCTACTCCAAGTACGCCGGTCCGAAAGACTCGACGTTCTTGGATCGCGCGTGGACGTACTGGGAGTGGTACAGCGTGTACTCGCTCACAGACCATTTCGAAGTCGGTAGGACCACCTGGTCGGAAGCACGCCAGTGTTTCGACCAGGTTATTCGTCCCACGGGAGAAGACCCGGTGCCTCCTGCCTGTATCGGTTCGCTTGAGGGACAAGATCCACTCAAGTCATGAAGCTGAAGGTGCGTCAAATGAACATTCCATCTACCCCGAATGACCACCCCGACCCACGAGAGTCACATGGAATAAAGATTGTTGAGTTGAAAAGGGCGGAGTTCCCGGCCGTGGTCGAGCTTGTCGCACGAGGGATGCGTGACAATCCACTCCATGTTGCGGCCTATGGAACTGATCCAGCGCGTCGCTTGGCCTGTCACGCTCGGTTGATCGGTGCGCTATTGAACACGAAACCAACCCTGCGCCTCTTTGGCGTCAAGCAGCAGGACACCCTACTCGCCGTGGCTGGGGAGGCCGCGGTGGGGACATGTCAGATGACGCCGGGACAAATACTTCGAGCAGGGCCCCAAGTAGCAATGTTGGGCCCAAGAACAGCTGTACGCGTACAAAGGTGGATCCAAAATTGGGCAAGACACGATCCCACGGAGGACCATGTCCATCTCGGCCCGGTTGCAGTGGAACCGAGTCTGCAAGGGAACGGTTTCGGATCAATAGTCGTCCGAGAGCACTGCCAACTTTTGGATCAGTCACGGCTGGTGGGTTACTTGGAGACAGACAAGTTGGTCAATGTCGATTTCTACCGCCGCCTGGGTTACGAAATCGTGGATGAGGGCCCCGTGCTCGGAGTTCCCAATTGGTTCATGCGGAGATCACCAATAGTCCCGTGAAACGAACCCGCTGAGGGTCAGCCGACCATCAACACGTTCCTCACCTCAGACTTAGCCGCTTGTCGGAGACTCCCCGGGTACGAGCCGCAGTGATCACGCTCCACAACGTGACGGCCCAGATCACGACCACCAACGCGGGGTCCGCCCACGAGGAACGTGACCAGGCGGCGTCGTCGAGAATGACTGGATCCACAATGTCCATGGTGAGGACAGCGGCGGTGAGGAACGCGGCGAAGGCGAGGGTCGCTACGAGATTCACGACTCGCATGGCCGCGGTCGATTTCCGCGCTCGAAGTTTCCATACTTCTGCAGCGGCGAAGACCACGAGGAAGCCGTAGTACACCGGTAGCCAGACGTTCCAGAGGTCAGGGTTGAGGAAGCTGCCGCCGTCATTGAGCTGGCCCGCGTAAACGAATGATGTGGGGATCACCGGGATGAGCGCGAGAAACACGATGAAAACCAATGACCCGACAGTCTCGGTGAGTCCGGGATGCGTGGTGTGTAGAAATACACCACGGCCGTGGTCACCTCGAACCTTGGACGATTCCGCTGGCACGATCCGGGCCAGTTGCTCCGGCGATAGCACTCGCTCAAGAAGTGCGAACAGTGCTGCCAAGATCGCCACGGTGAGTAGGGTCGCCATGATGGCCTTCGCCGCCGCGACCGCGATCAATTCGCCGATCACGGGTGTGGGCTCAACGGCCAGGTACACCGCGGCGTTCACCACCGCCGCAACAACCAGCGCCATGGGAAGCATCCAACGCGCGAGTCTGACGAAGGCGGGATACAGCTGAGGACCAATGAGATATTGCGGTGAATCGGAAAGTGAACTCATCACGGATCATCCCTAACGGATGCGCGGGGTCGGCCCTTTCTGAACGGAACTGACCGCTTGGTCAAATTTTAGACCTTACGGTCGAATTCGACAATGGGTGGTTCTGCTGAGCGACCGAAACAACGCCGCGAGCACCTTCATCACTCAGTGTCGAAGCAACTCACTGAACCCCGTAAACCAGCGCAATGGTTCCCAGATCGGTCTGGGCCACGGACTTCAGTTCAAGGTTTTTGGGCATTGGGAGCTCGCCGAACAGGCGCTTGCCGGCTCCCAGCAGGAGGGGATGGATGAAGAGGCGCAGCTCGTCGACCAGGTTCTCGGCCAACAACTGACGACAGAGATTCCCGCTCCCCAACACAGCGATCTCTCCGGCTTCCGTTTCCTTGAGTTCCCGTACGGCAGCGCTGAAATCGGACGACAGAACGGTTGTACCGGCCCACGCAACGTCATGAAGGGTGCGGGAGGCCACGTATTTGGGCGTCGCGTTCAGGTGAGCGGCCATCGGATTGTCGTCCGGTTGGAACGGCCAGAAGGCAGCCATTTTCTCGTAGGTCTTACGACCGAACAGATAGCTGGACGTATTGCCCAAGCCTGAGGGTGCCACGACCTGATGGATGCTCTCGGCGAACGGAGCACCCCATCCCCCGTGGGTGAAGCCACCCTCCGTGTCTTCCTGCGGAGAGCCGAGGCCTTGCATGACCCCGTCGACCGTTAGAAACTCAATTAACATCAGATTGCCCATGACAGCATCCTTTCGTCGTTGTACTTCCACGGTAGGAACGCGCCTCCCCCGTGGTATTGCATAAATCGGCACGGAAAGTAGGCGGGCATGAACGTGGACCAACCCACGATCGTCCGACATCAGGTTCCGCCCTCACTTCGCGGGGTGATTGTGGGCATCGTGGGACACGACGACGTAGCTCCCCCTGGCGGGCGTGCACGGATACAACCAGCCAGCAGCTTGTTGATTCTCGAAATCTCGCTCACTTCGCCACTGCATATCCGCCCATTGCACGCGGGTTTAGATGCCGACGTCGCTCACCGCACGTTTTTGGCGGGGCTCAGCACTGCCCCGGTGCAGACGGTATTTTTTGGCCGCCACACGTCAATTCAGATCTACCTGTCTCCGATGGGTGCTTATCAGCTGCTAGGCATTCCGGGCACCGAAACAGCGAGGATCGTGGCGTCTGCTGATGAACTGGTTCCGCAGTGGGCCCACGACTTGGCCGATAGAATGACAGACTTTACTAACTGGCCACAACGGTTCGCGGCGGTAGATCGTGAACTCGTCCGCCACGCTGGGATCGGGTTCGCTGCCGCCCCGTTGGTGACGTAGGCCTGGAATGAACTCCAGCTCTCTGGCGGGCAGGTTCGAGTGGGCGAACTCGCGCAACGCTCGGGCTGGAGCGTGCGCCATCTCGGTCAGTTATTCAAGACAGTAACCGGTGTTTCTCTCAAGGAGGTAGCACGGTTGATCCGCTTCGAACACATTCACGCGGAGCTTGGCGCCTGGCAACTCAGTGACGTCGCACAGCGTCACGGGCTATCGGATCAAAGTCATTTGTGCCGCGAGGTATTGCAGTTTTCAGGGGAAACCCCACTGTCGTTGTCCACGTCTCGGCGCCCCACGGCCTTCACCGCCCTCGGGGTGCAACCCGGTGACTTCGGATATGCGCTTAGAAACCATACGTGAGCAGAACGATTTCTGATCCAGGCAAGCGTCGAGCGTCCAGCAGGTGCGCGTTGGTTTCGGGAACCCCTTCAAACACCCGGTGGTCTCCCGCGACGATCTTGGGACCGACCATCAAATACAGGACGTCCACGAGTCCCTGGGCCATGAGTTCCGTCCAGACCGTTCGACTGCCGAAGACGAGCGCCTCGCCCTCTTGTTCTCGCAGCTCAGCAACCCGCTGAGCGAGACCCGAACGCGGAACAATGGTCGTCTGCTCGCGATAAGGCTCGGTCTCTTCCGGAGTCAGCGAATCGGAAACAACCGTGATCGGAATGCCGTCCGCATATCGTCGGGCAATGAACCGGTCGTCTTCGCCTGCGTCGGGATTGTCGACCTGATGGGGCCAGTAACTGACCATGCCACGGAAGGTGGTGGCCCCGAACAGGAGCGAGCTGGCCGCGGCCATCCGCTCGGCGTTCTGGTTGCCGAAGGCCATGTCCATGGGCATGGCCATTACGTCTCCGCCGGGTCCTTCGGTGTACCCGTCCAAGCTGACGAGGCTGCTGACGACGATCTTTCCCATGACGATTCCTCGTTGTTCTTGTGGCTGAGGCGGAGGGCCCGGGCAATCCGGACTTGGCGAATACGTTCCGCGGTGATCAGTCGCTCACGGTGATCCATGAGGGCGAGGTCGGTGGTGACGGGTGACATCATGATGTTCTGCTCAGAACAATGGATGCCCGCTCACGCGAGCATCAGCAGGATTCCGGCCCCGAGGGTCAGATCCAGAGCAGCGCACCATTCGGCCAGGGACCGCGATACGACCGCGTGGCGCCGCCAATGGACCACATCCCAGATGGCGTGGCCGATCAGCCCGACACCCACGAGTACGCGACCGCCAACAGGGTCAAGCCACAGCGCAATCAATCCCACGGCGAGAAATCCGACGGCGGCAAACGGCTGCCAGCGGTAGGCCCCAGACCGTTTCCACAGGCCTCGGATCAACCCCGCAATGATGGAGCCAACAATCACCAAGGCGAACACCCCCATTTCGAGGGCCACGTTGTCGGACAGCAATCGAAGAGCGACGACAACAACCACGAGAACTCCCAGGACCGACCAGGACCAACTGGGCTTGTCGAGGGCCGCGATGACCACATAGGCCGTGGTCGCCACCAGCAGCACCATGAGTGCGCCGAGCGCGTTGGAGTTGTCGTCGGTCACCAAGTTGAAGACCGCGAAAGCCACGCCCAACAGCAAAGGCCAGCGCCTAACAACGGTGCGTGCCAGCTGAACTGGCCAGGGCGTCGTCGGCGTATCGGAACGCCGATCGGTACGAGCGGTAACGGTATGCATGTTCATGCTTGGAGGTTAGGAGCGTGCGGACGGTGACCGGCCGGTAGCTCTTATATCCGGTCCGGAATCCTGGGATACTCGTCCTACGGCTTCGGACGGGGGAATCTGATGGCCGATCGTAAGACAGCAGTGATCACCTACGACCACACCGAACTTCTGGACGTCGCCTGCATCACCACGCCGTTGTACCTGGCCAATCTCATCGGCCGGCCCAGCAATCCGTACCAGGTGCAGGTTGTCAGTCTTCACGGGGCGCCCATCAGGTGCGATACCGGCCTGACCTTGCAAGCGCACGGCGCCGTCGAGCATCTGCTGGGCCCACTCGATACTTTGATCGTGGCCGGCGGCGTGGGGCATTTGCGCGCCGCCGACAGTGAACCGTTGCTGCGGCACGTCCGGAGGTTGGCTGATTCGAGCCGCCGGGTCGCCTCAGTGTGCACGGGTGCCACCGTTCTGGCCGCGGCCGGTCTTTTGGACGGCAAGCGAGCCACCACGCATTGGCGATTCGCCGCCGACCTGGTGCGCAAATACCCGCAGGTCACGGTGGACCCCGATCCCATCTTCATTCGCGACGGCTCAGTGGCAACCGCCGCCGGGGTCACCAGCGCGCTGGATCTGACGCTGGCCTTCATCGAGGAGGACCACGGTGTCGGTCTCGCGAGTCAGGTCGCCCGTGACCTGGTGACCTATCTGCAGCGGCCGGGCAATCAAGCACAAATGAGCATGTTCACGGCCACGTCCGGTGAGGGCAGCGAGATCGTCCACGCGGCGGTCGCCTTCATCACCACCCACCTGGACGAGGATCTGACCATCACGGCCGTCGCCGATCACGTGGGCGTGAGCCCACGGCACCTTGCGCGCCTTTTCGATGCGCACCTGGGCGATTCACCGGCGCGTTTTGTGCGCCGGATACGCAACGACGCCGCCGCGAGACTCCTCGACACCAGCGCCTTACCCATCTCCGAGATCGCACGCCGTTGCGGTTTCGGGTCCGTGGAAGCCCTGCGCCAGAGTTTCGTGAGTCAGTACGACACCTCACCCAGTGCGTATCGGGACCGTGTCGGACGACCGCTAGCCGAACACTGATGGGCCGGTTGGACATGTGCCCCAGGAATCTGGACGGACCGACTGGCTACCGCCCGGTCACCTGATTCACGGATCTAATCTTCAAACATGAGCACCCACAACAACTCCGCACCCCGTATTCTCCTGATCCCCGGAGCCTGGATGGGCGGGTGGATCTGGGAGCCCACGGTCGACCAACTCCGTGCCCAAGGGTTGGAGGCAGCGTCCCTCACTCTGGATGGCCTGGAACCCGGGGCCGTGGCTCACCATGTCGGCTCCGTTCGGCTCGAAAAACATGTCACCCAGGTCGCCAATGTGATTCTCGAATGGCCGGACCAGTCCGTGGTTCTGGTGGGCCATTCCTATTCCGGGATAGTTGTCGGCCACGTGGCTGACCGCCTGCCGGACCGCGTGATCTCGTCCATTCATTTCGACAGTTTCCTACCGGTCAACGGGCGCAGCCTGATCGACGACTGGGGTTCGGACCCGGCCGAGCGCGCCCGGGAACGATCCGACATCGAGAACGGCACCGGTTACCCCTTCCACTGGGCACCGCCGCCCCGGCAAGCGCTGGAGCTCGAACCGGGGCTCATTCCGCAGGACCGAGAGTTCCTCCTGGAACGGTTCACCCCGCACCCCGGACACACCGTGCTCGACCCCGCCCGCCTGGACCATCCCGTCACCCAGCAGAAAGCGCTGTTCGTAGCCTCTGCGGCGACCAACATCCCGGCCGTCCTGCGAACACCGGACGCGGCCACGTGGGACATCCGCATCATGGACTCCGGGCATTGGCCCATGCTAGAACGCCCCCGGGACGTCATCGAGCTGATCACCGAGCTCGTCGAGTCGCTCGACTGACCACCCGCTGCCCCTACGCTGGCCCCATGACCCATATCCGCTCCACCCGCCACCGTTTTCACGGCCACATTGCCGGAGCCGGCACCTCCGGCGGCACCCGCCTGGTCCTCGGCTGCTGGACCCGCACACCCCACGGCCCGTTCGCTGACGTCATGGTCGCCCACCCGGACGGTCGGCGTGAACTGCTCGCCCCGGACGAATGGGTCGCGGACTTCGTGGCCGGCACCTACGAGTTCGACGACGTTCGGATCCTGCCCGTACACGCCCAACGCACCGGCACCGCTCAGAACTCAATGTGGCACGTGGCTGCCGGGCCCCTCACCTGGGACTTCACCGTGGGTCCGCGGGATCTCCTGGGATATGTCCTGCGGGCCGTGCCCGCCCCGATCGGCCGGACGTTGACGTTCACTCGAGCCAGCGACGTCGTCGCCCGCCGGATCATGCCCGGCGTGCGGACGCTGGGAACCGCGGGTAACGACCGGCTCGAGTGGTACTCCGCCAGTGACCTCCACGGGTTGAGCGAGTCGACCGCAACCTGGGACGGCGCACCTCTGGGCGCCATGACGGACATGACGCCGCCACCGGACTTCGGGTTCAGCTCAACGCCACGGAAACCGAGCCTCACGGCTTTGACGAGCACTGTGCGCGTCCACGTCCGCCCTGGGAATAATCCGCAAATTCCATAAGCACCCTGCCAAATCGCAGCCGGAACCTGGTAGACAAAAGGTACTGATCCTTTTCAGTCCTAGGAGGTCTGTTTTGTCCACGAACGAGAACAACATTCCGCAGGTCCCCGGTGTCCCCGGCGTCGAACCGGCATCCGTTGAAGAACCCACGACTCCCCGCCCGCCGCTTCCCCCCAAGGCCGATCAGTCCGGCCCGGAAACGGTCACACCCACCGGCGCGAAGACCGGTGTGCCGAAGACCGCGAATGCCCAGCAGGGTGAGTACCTCACCACCGCTCACGGCGCTCGTTTGACCAACTCCGACCAGTCCTTGAAGGCCGGGGCCCGCGGCCCGATCCTGCTGCAGGATCACCACTTCCGCGAGAAGATCTCCCACTTCGACCACGAGCGCATCCCCGAGCGCGTGGTGCACGCCCGCGGTGCCGGCGCCCACGGAACGTTCCGCGGCTACGGCACAGCATCCAAGATCAGCCAGGCCGGTCTGTTCGCCAAGGACAAGGAAACTCCGGTTTTCGTGCGCTTTTCCACGGTTCTCGGCTCCCGCGGCTCGGGCGACCTGGCCCGTGACACCCGCGGTTTCGCCACCAAGTTCTACACGGACGAGGGCAACTGGGACCTGGTGGGCAACAACATGCCCGTGTTTTTCATCCAGGACGCCATTAAGTTCCCGGACGTCGTGCACGCCGCCAAACCCCAACCGGATCGCGAGATCCCGCAGGCTCAGTCCGCCCACGACACGTTCTGGGATTTCGTGTCCCTCCACACCGAGGCCCAGCACCACACGCTGTGGAACATGTCCGACCGCGGCATCCCGCGCTCCTTCCGCATGATGGAGGGCTTCGGTGTGCACACCTTCCGCCTCATCGCCGAGGGCGGGGAAACCGTGCTGGTGAAGTTCCACTGGAAGCCGCGCTTGGGCGTGCACTCCGTGACCTGGGAAGAAGCTCAGCTCATCAACGGCGCGGACCCCGATTTCCACCGCCGCGATCTGGCTGATGCCATCGAGGCCGGCGCCTTCCCGCAGTGGGAATTGGGCGTGCAGGTGTTCGAGGACAACGATGACCAGACCTTCCAGGGCATCGACCTGCTGGATCCCACCAAGATCGTGCCCGAGGAACTCGTTCCGGTGGAACCGATCGGCCTGATGACGCTGGACAAGAACCCCACGAACTACTTCGCCGAGACCGAACAGATCGCGTTCAACCCGAACAACCTGGTCCCCGGCATCGACGTCACCAACGACCCGCTGCTGCAGGGCCGCTTGTTCTCCTACCTGGACACCCAGATCACCCGTTTGGGCGGCCCCAACTGGAACCAGTTACCCATCAACCGTTCGCACGCCCCGGTCAACGACATGCTGCGCGACGGCATGCACCAGACCGCGGTGCACGGTGGCGTGGCCCCTTACCGTCCCAATTCGCTGGACGGCGGTAACCCGTTCGAGACTCCCGCGGACGCCCGCCCGTTCATTGACTACCCGCAGCCGGTGGCCGCATCCGTCAAGGAACGCAAGCGCCCGCAGTCCTTCGAGGATCACTTCAGCCACCCGCGCCTGTTCTGGCTGTCGCTGTCCGAAGTCGAACGTGAGCACACGGCGCAGGCCTACGCTTTCGAACTCGGCAAGTGCTGGGACGAGAACATTCGTGTGCGCCAGCTCCGTCACTTGGCCGCGATCGATCCGGACCTGGGTCGCAACGTGGCCACGATGCTCGGTCTGCCCGAGCCGGAGCCCACCGAAGCTCCGGCCAAGGACGTGGAGCCCTCCGCCGCGTTCACCCAGGTGGGCAAGACCTGGCCCACCGAGGGCCGTCAGATCGGCATTGTCGTGGGTCCGGACGTTGACGTGGCCGCGCTCAAGAGCCTCATCATTGCCGTGGACGAGGCGGACATGGTGCCGCTGGTCATCGCGCCCACCGGTGGCGAGGTCGGGGGCGGCGTGGTTGCCCAGCGCACCTACCTGACCGCGCGTTCCATCGAGTTCGACGCCGTTCTGGTCGCCTCCAACGCGGCCCCCGGCGACGACGCCCACCACGGTTTGGACGCCAAGGCCGCCGCAGCCGGGCCCGAAGGTCTCGACCCCCGCGTTGCCCTGCTCCTGCAGGAAGTGTGGCGTCAGGCCAAGGCACTGGGCGCATGGGGTTCGGGCAGCGATGTGCTGACCACCCTCAAGCTCGATGACAGCGTCGGCGTGGAAACGGGCAGCGACCCCGTGGAGGTCTTCAAGACCATCATGGAACTGCTCAGCCAGCACCGCGCCTGGGACCGCTTCCCGACCACGGGTCGTTTGGCCTAAACAGCCGCCTGACCTGAGCTAGTGAAGACAGTTGCCGCCTCCCTGCGCATGCAGTGGGGCGGCAACTTTCTGCCCGTGGAAGGTGACAACCGTGCGACATCCCGCGAGCGCCGTCGTCCCGTTAAGCTCCTAGTCACCCGACTGTCAGGCTGTGGAGGCACAGTGTCTGCATGTCGAATTCACAGCCCGCCGGAGAGCGGAAACTCGGAAACCTTTCGGCCAAGGACACCAGGACTCTGCGCGAGTTCATTCGGGTGCGCGGCCAGGCGTATTTGAAGGACCCCAATGTCAGTTCGATCGGGGTCGGATACAAGGTGGTGGACGGTAAGACCACCGATCAGATCGCGGTGCAGTTCACGGTGCATCGCAAACTGCCGATGGATGAGCTGGCGCGGCAAGGCACGCATGCCCTCCCGGACAGCATCGAGGTGGAACAGCTGACCGTGCCCACCGATGTGCTCGAGGTCAGCTACGTCCCGAGCTACGTGCTGGTGCCGGAGGTCGCGCCCAAGATCAGGACCCGGCGGCACGATCCGGTGGTACCGGGCGTGAGCATCAGCAATGTGACCACATCCGCGGGCACCCTGGGCGCGATCGTCTACGGCCGCGAGGACGGCACTCCTTATGCACTGAGCAACTGGCATGTGTTGCACGGTCCGGGTAGCCAGATCGGTGCGCGCACGGTTCAGCCGGGCACCTTTGACGACAACCGCGTGGGCCAAAACGCTCTGGGCGAGCTCGTGCGCTCCCACCTGGGGCCGGCCGGTGACTGCGCCATCACGTCACTCACCGATCGTCGCTTCGACCCGACCATCCTGGAGCCGGACGTGATCCCTGAGGAGATCGGCGATCCCGAGCTCGGTGACAAAGTGGTCAAATCCGGGCGCACCAGCGGCGTCACGTACGGCGTGGTCCGGCGCGTGGACGTGCTCACCAAACTCGATTACGGCGAGGGTTTCGGCGAACGGAACATCGGCGGTTTCGAGATCGGCCCCGACTCCTCCCGCGGCGAGGAGTTGGAACTGAGCGAGGGCGGCGATTCCGGCTCTGTGTGGATGTTCCGCAGCGGCAATGGTCGCACCTCCCGTGTGATGGCCGGCCTGCACTTCGCGGGTGACGCCGGCGGCGGCGCGGAATCCGCCATCGCGTGCCTCCCGGCCTCGGTCTTCGAGAAGCTCGACATCAGCCTGAGCCCCATCACGTACGAAACGGTCCGCGCGGAGGCCGCGGCCGCCCCCGGCCATGGTTTCGATTCGAGTTTCCTGGGGGACGACGTCGCTCTGCCCACCCTGAGCGCCGATCTCGCGGATGACATCGCACCGGTCAAGGACGGTAGCGAGGTCGTTCACCACACGCACTTCTCTCTGACCATGAGTGCGTCACGACGGCTGGCACGGTGGGTTGCGTGGAACATCGATGAGGAGTCACTCAAGAAGCTCTCCCGCAGCTCCATCAAATTCCAGCTGGACCCGCAGATCGATGCCGAGCACCAGATGGGCGACGAAGTGTACAAGGCCAACGACCTGGACCGCGGGCACCTCGCGCGCCGTGCGGACCTCACCTGGGGCCCGCGAGCGGAGGCGCAGCAAGCCAACGAGGACTCGTTCTACTTCACCAACATTTCCCCGCAGATCAACAGCTTCAATCAATCCTCACGCGGCGGCCTGTGGGGCCGCCTCGAGGACACCGTCTACGACCAGGTCGAAGTGGACCGACTGCGACTGAGCGTCTTCGGCGGGCCGGTGTTCCACGATGACGACCGCGAATACCGCGGCGTGCGCGTCCCTCGAGAGTTCTGGAAGGTCCTGGCCTACACGACCGACGGGCAGCTCACCACCAAGGCGTTCCTGCTGACCCAGAACTTGGACCGGTTGGAGACACTGGACCTGCAAGAGTTCAAGACTTACCAGTTGACCCTGGATGAGTTGACCGAGCGCACGGGCGTGCAGTTTGCTCCCGCGCTCACGGAGCAGCCGGCTCCCGAGGCGCTGGCGGAACCGCGGGTCGTGGAGTCCCCCAGCGACGTCGTGTGGTGACCGACGTCGTGTGGTGACCGAGCGGCGTCGTCGATTCGTCGGCACCGGGCAGGAAACCGCGCCGAACGGGCTGTGGCGCGGACCACGCACCCCGGGGCCGTCCAAGTCAAGTGATTGTCACGGTTCTACATGCGAGGACGCACTTCTCAACAAATATTGAGTGAGCTGACGTGGGGGTTTTGGATGGAGCCAACTCATCTTTTTCGCGGCAGGAGCTTCCGTGCGAACACTCATCTTGCTCGCCCTCGTGGGATTCGGGGCGCAGCTCGTGGACGGGTCCCTGGGCATGGCCTACGGCGTGACCTCATCCACGCTGCTTCTCGCCGTGGGTTTGGCTCCCGCCTCGGTCTCGGCCACGGTACACCTGGCTGAGGTGGGCACCACGCTCGCCTCGGGTGTATCGCACTGGAAGTTCGGCAACATCGACTGGCGCGTGGTCGGGTTCATGGCGGTGCCCGGCGGCATCGCAGCGTTCTTCGGGGCTCACGTGCTCACCCTTTCGGGAGCTGCCGCGGCGCCGGTGATGTCCATGGTGCTGCTAGCCCTGGGCATCTTTGTGGTGTGGCGCTTCCTGACCATCCCGGACCGTCGCCCGGACTTCAAGGGCAAGGTTCCCGGCTTCCTGTTGATCCCGCTGGCCACGGTCGCGGGCTTCATGGACGCGATCGGCGGTGGCGGTTGGGGTCCGGTGGGTACCCCCACGCTGTTGGCCTCGGGGAAGATCGCTCCGCGCAAGGTCATCGGCTCTATCGATACGTCCGAGTTCGTGGTGAGCCTGGGCGCGTCCGCGGGCTTCCTGTTGGCACTGGGTAGCCAGGGCATTGATTTCGGTTTCGTGATCGCACTGCTGATCGGGGGAGTGCTGGCCGCGCCGATCGCCGCGTATCTCGTGCGCCTGCTCGCCCCGCGCATTCTGGCGATCGCCGCGGGCGGCCTGATCATCTTCACGAACGTTCGCACGCTCTTGGGGCTCGACGCCGTGCAGTCCGTCCTCCCCGGGGCCGGCGCCGATTACTCGATCCTGGGTGCGCTGGCCGCACTGTGGATCGCCGGCATGGTGTGGGTGGTTCGCCGCGAGCTGGCCGACCGCAAGGCCGAGCGCTCCCCCGACGAGCCGGAGAAGGTGCTGGTCAACCAGTAAGGCCAACGACGCCGCTCGGCTGAGAGGGAACCACGCTTCCCTCGGCCAGTCGCGGCTGTATGAGGGCCACGCCTCTGAGCCATCTTTCTTGCTGGCTCGGCAAGAAAGATTGCTACTTCCGTGTGGTTGGGGCCTGATGGAAGTCCACAGGCAATCCATCAAGGAGTCGTCATCATGCGCATCAACACCAGTAGATTGGCTCAGGCAGTCGCAGTAGGCATTGGGGCTCTTCAACTTTGAGCGTGGTGCTGGGTGTTCACGCCGCGATCGGTCGGGGCGCATAGCCAATGATGCG
>NZ_JAVKPR010000083.1:0-713 GCF_040980905.1 Kocuria sp. CPCC 205235 | reverse complement strand
AACGGCTGCATCCTTGGCATTTATGCGGTTTGGGCTCATCCCCGTTCGCTCGCCGCTACTTGGGGAATCGTTTTTACTTTCTTTTCCTCGCGTTACTTAGATGTTTCAGTTCACGCGGTACCCTCTTTCGTGCTAAGTCTTCAACTTAGCGGATTGCTCCATTCGGAAATCTCAGGATCAACGTTCGATTGCAACTACCCTGAGCTTATCGCAGCTTACCACGTCCTTCATCGGCTCTTACTACCTAGGCATTCCCTATGTGCCCTTAATTATTTTAACCTTTAGTTTTTAAATATTGATTGACAGCTAACTCTATTAAAAAATTAGAGTTAAATTGTATTATCTGATTTACTATATAGTTTCCAATGTCCATTAGATAATGTAAGAACATTATCAATAGAATAGAGAAAGTATTGCTCCTTAGAAAGGAGGTGATCCATCCGCACGTTCCCGTACGGATACCTTGTTACGACTTCACCCCAATCGCTAATCACACCCTCGGAGCATCCCTCCTTGCGGTTAGGCCTGCTACTTCAGGTGCAACCAACTCTCGTGGTGTGACGGGCGGTGTGTACAAGACCCGAGAACGTATTCACCGCAACATAGCTGATTTGCGATTACTAGCGATTCCAACTTCATGTACTCGAGTTGCAGAGTACAATCCGAACTGAGAATAGTTTTCTGAGATTAGCTCCCCCTCGCAGGTTTGCGAC
>NZ_JAVKPR010000082.1:0-729 GCF_040980905.1 Kocuria sp. CPCC 205235 | reverse complement strand
TAGTAAATCATACTATACCACCAGATAAATATAATGATGAATTATGGTATGAGGGACTAGAAAACCAATTAATTATGGAATTGGCCGTATGGGATTATCTCAATATACAAATACAAAATATCCTGTTGGTTGCAGGAAACAGTTTTAGAGAAATTATCTCCACTGAATCTACTGGACCAGACCAAGATGGTGATTCACCTGGAGAACATGCTAGAGGAGATAGGATAAAACAAATTACTACGGGTCCTACTGAGGTACAGTATTATGATAAGATATCCGAAAGTATATCTAGCTTATGGAGTACTTATTCAAAGATGATTCAACCTGGAGGGTATATGGATGAACTAAGAAAGAATCTATGTATGCTGGCATCTAGGTTAGAGATATACTTACCATTCTGTGATCAAATTGAACGGTTAGTAGTACCAAAAGTAGTAAATCATCGAAAACCAACTCCTTTGGGAGGACCTAATCCAACAGCTCCTCTCAATAAAGCAAGTAAACCTTCGTTAACCATAATAGATAAGAAATCATGACAAAAGAACCTTGGAGAATGGTTAAGAACCATTCTTGGAATAGGTATAAAAAGATTATCACTGATTTCTTAGACTGGGATGCTGGAAGACAAACAATTACTTGGGCTAAACACGTTAATCAATATCTAAATCATGCTGAGGATGATAGCCCAAGATATCATAATACGCCCATGGAAGCGTTATGCCACTACAC
>NZ_JAVKPR010000081.1:0-731 GCF_040980905.1 Kocuria sp. CPCC 205235 | reverse complement strand
TTCGGGAGGCCTCGGCCCCTATCCGGCGACCGACGCGCCGACCCCAACTACACCCTGGATCCTGAAGAGCCTGAAAAGGCGCTTCACCCGATCAGTCATCACGCTCATACCCGGCACCATGAAGAGGGTAGGCGCCAGTGGTGTTTTCGGCCTAGCATCTCCCGACGAAAATGCGCGCCGCGCCGCAATGGACTACACCCGTGCGGCCCGGCAATGCGCCGAGGAACTCAATCAGCTGACGGGTGAGGAGTCAGTGGAGGTCATCCACGTCCATTCAGCTCCGTCCATGAAAGCGGATCCAGCGCAACTTGGGCGATCACTTGAGATGCTCTTATCGGAGCAGCCCAACAGTTACGAATGGTCGACTCGACTGGTTTTGGAACACTGTGACGCCTATGATCCAACAATGAAAGGTGAAAAGCGGTTTCTTTCCCTGGGCGATGAAATTCCCGTTGCCGCGTCATTGGGGATGGGCGTGACAATTAACTGGGGACGATCTGCGGTTGAAGCTCAAAATTCTGATCGTCCGCTGGAACATGTCCGACAATTGGTATCGGAAGGAATTCTTGAGGGATTGATGTTCTCCGGTGCGGGTCGAGAGAGTAATGGTTACGGGGCCCCGTGGGCCGATGCGCATTTACCGGCTCTTCAGAGTTGAGTGTGGGGTGAGGCGTCGAGTCCACCGGTGATGAGGAGCATGCGGAGGCGGTAGTGCTCGAAGTTGCGGAAGC
>NZ_JAVKPR010000080.1:0-737 GCF_040980905.1 Kocuria sp. CPCC 205235 | reverse complement strand
TTCACCGACCTGGACGACGGCGCGATCCTGGACGTCGTCGACGGCCGCCGCGGCAAGGTCGTCACCTCCTGGCTCGCGGCGCGGCCGCGGTGGTGGCGCCGGCGGGTGCAGGTCGTCGCCCTGGACATGTCGAGTGAGTTCCGGGCCGCGGTCCGCAAGGCACTACCGCGGGCGAAGGTCAGCGTGGACCACTGGCACGTGGTGCGGCTGGCCAACGAGATGGTCACCAAGGTGAGGAGGCGCCGGGTGTGGGAGCTGCACGAGCGCCGAGGGCGGGCGACCGACACCCCGTGGAAGTACCGCAAGCTGCTCACCTGCGCCGGTGACCGGCTCACCGTCCGGCAGCGCACCAAGCTGCAGCAGATCCTGGCCGAGGACGTCGAGCTGGCCGTCGCGTGGGGCATCAAGGAACACGTCCGCCAGGTCCTCACCGCCACCGACACGCCCTCCTTCCAGCGGCACTGGGCCCGCCTTGAGAGCGCCGTGCGAGCCACCCACCTGCCCGAGCCGGCCGCGCTGTTCCGGACCCTGCTGGCCTGGCGTCGTGAGCTGCTCACCTTCTGCCGAACCAGGGTCACGAACGCTCGCACCGAGGCGGCGAACCTGACCGCCAAGACGATCAAGAGGGTCGGGCGCGGGTACCGCAACCATCGGAACTACAGATGCCGCATCATTGGCTATGCGCCCCGACCGATCGCGGCGTGAACACCCAGCACCACGCTCAAAGTTGAAGAGCC
>NZ_JAVKPR010000079.1:0-787 GCF_040980905.1 Kocuria sp. CPCC 205235 | reverse complement strand
GCCAGATACAGCCACCCCTGCCACGTCCGCAGATACGTGATGTCGCCAATCCAGACAGCGTTCAGGGCCCCGGTGTCCCATGCCCGGTTGACCGCATCAGGCGGATAGGCGTCAACACTGTCGATGATCGTGGTGGAGCGCCATCGCTTCGGACAGATCCCACGCAACCCGAGCCTCCGCATCGTCTTGGCGACCGTCTTACGGCTGATGACTTCACCATCGGCACGCAGATCGGCGAGGATCCGTGGCGCCCCGGAAACTTCATCGGATTCCCCGTGGAACCACGCGACCTTTTGCTCGATCCGTTCACGACGAACCGCCTGCTTCGACGGGACCCGTTTGATCCACGCGTAATACCCAGATCGTGACACTTCCAGCAGTCGAGCCATCCGACTGATCGTGTGGTTGTTCTTCTCCGCGTGCATCAACGCGAACGCTTCTCGTTCGTATCCGATGCTTCCTGGGCGAAGAAGAGGGAGGCTTTTTTCAGGAACGCCCGATCCATCTTCAGCTCGGAGTTCTCCTTGCGCAGCCGCGTCAACTCGGCACGTTCGGTCTCCGACAACGGGCCCTCAGCAGCCTCCTGGCGGCTCTTGAACAGGTTGACCCACCGGCCCAACGCCTGTTCCCCGATACCGAGTTCGCGAGCGACCACAGCGACCGGCCGGCCAGTGTTGATCACCAGCTTCACGGCCTCGTCCTTGTACTCAGGAGAGAACTCCCGACGCTGTCTTCCCATGATGAACATCCTCTCTTACAAGGTGTCCACCGCCCGGGGTCAAGGCCA
>NZ_JAVKPR010000010.1:0-114440 GCF_040980905.1 Kocuria sp. CPCC 205235 | reverse complement strand
GCGAGATGCCCTCTCATCGCGGTGGAACGGAACCCTGAACAAGTCCCATTCTTCCCGGTCAGACGGGCATCTCGTCTTTAATTGCGGCCCAAGCCCAGCATGCTCATCGGTGGATCAAGGCTAAGGTCTTCGCTACTGGCCGCCGCCCGGCTCACGTTCGTCTCCTTCACCCCACCGACCACGATGTCTGCCTCCGTGAGGGTGCCCGGGGTACTGAACTGGCGGCGGTGCCGGGAAGAACTGGGCGACCGTGCGCCTGGCCCCGTCTACCTGCATCGATGTCACCGCTGGTGGCAGTGGCGGCGTAGACCACGTTGTCTGCCTCGTTCACGCCGACAACGTCAACGGGCCACCGCGTGACCGGTTGGAGACGATGCGGGTCGAAAGAATTACCCGAAGGTTGGGATGCCGCCCGCTGGAGACCTCGGGGCTCTGTGCATTTGAAAGGCGAATGGCCAGGCCGTGCACCACCCCAGATTAGTACCACACCATAATAAACCATATTAGTACCACTCTGGTACTAATATGGCATTACATTGGTGTTACTGTGGTGCCATGATCATTGTCTTTGGGCACCAAAAGGGCGGAACGGGCAAGTCGACTCTCACCGTCAACATGGCCGTTGAGCTGCAACGACAGGGAAAGGACGTGCTGCTGGTAGACGCTGACCCGACGATCCGCACAACTTCGAACTTCACCACCGACCGAGAGGAGGCCGGGCTTCCCTCACTGCAGTCCGTGCAGAAGTCGGGATCACTGCACAAGTTCCTGGAGGAGTTCCGACCCAAGTTCGATCACATCCTGGTCGACGTCCCAGGCAAAGATTCCAAGGAAATGCGTACAGCCCTGACTGCTGCGGACATGCTGATCAGTCCTACGCGCGCCACCCAAGCCGACCTTGACGCCGTGGCCGGCCTCCTGGAGACGGTTGAAGGGGCCCAAGACTTTAATGAGGGCCTTAAGTCAATGCTGGTCCTCAACTTTGTATCTTCCAATGTGTTCACCAAGGAACGAGAGGAAGCGCAGTCGTATCTCGAGGACTTTCCTCGAGTGCGGCTTGCTCAGACCGTGTTGCATCAGCGCAAGGCTTTTGCCGACTGCCTGGCCGACGGCAAGGGAGTCGTAGAGATGCGCGATGCCAAGGCCAAGGCCGAGATCCAACTACTGACCCAGGAGGTCTTCTCATGGTGAGGAAACGCGGACCGATTGCTTCTAATCGTGAGGAAGAGATTGAGCGGTTTGCAGCGGCAGCCGAACGATCAGGTTCAGACATCCCTGCTCAGGGACCGCCCCTGAAGCCGTGGAAGCGGCGGGCGCGAAGCGGAGCCAAGGTAAAGGGGTACAACTTCCGGTTCAATAAAATCCAGCATGCTTTGCTCAATTACGCCGCCGAAGCTGAGGACACTTCCCAGCAGAAGTTGATCGAAGAGCTCGTATGGCCCGTGCTTGAAGAGCGCTACGGTCAAAATGTGCCGATCAAGTAGTTCTTTCACACCACATCGGCACCATATTAGTACCACACTAGTACCAATATGGTGCCGTTTCGACAAGAGTTGGCACGGCATCTTCATGCCCAGGCACTGCCTTCGACACTTCCCAGCAGAAGACGATCAAAAAGCTCGTCGGTTCCCTACCTAAGAAGCGCTAGGACTACGGAAACCTTTCGAGCCGGGCGCATACTTCACACTGGTGTGGTACCAGTACCACACCAGTGTGAAAATGGCTCTGTATTAGATGCTGTGAGCTCAGCACCTTCAGACCCTTATATTGCCGTGGTGTCAGAGTGAATGCACAAACCACCGTCCCCATGGAGGTTTGGCAAGATGCAGGGCCCTTCAGCTGGATTTGCACCACATCAATATTAGTACCATACCAGTGTGGTACCAATATGGTACAAGCTACGTATCACGATCACCCACAAAACTTCAGGAAATTGCCTGTACCAAAGTGCATGTGGTGGATGCCGCGAACGAGGTGCTGGTAGTGATCGTGGTCCAGTCCGGGCTCGGAGGTTCCCGCGGTTTTCCTTGGGCAATCATTTCGGAGGCCCGCCAGGGCCGAGGAAATGTGCGGCAGCCATCGTCCGTCAACCAAGTCCCAAGAAGAACTGTCGCCTTAATCAGCTGGGGAAGTAAGTTAGTCCTAGTACGGACCAGCTAAGAAGTCCGTGCTCAGGAGACGGTGTGGAGCTCGTCCCAGTCGGTGGTGTAGCGCGAGGAGAGAGCTGCTTGGCGGATTGGCCCAAGGGGCAACAGCACCGTCTGTCGTCGGCCCTCGAGGTGGATCGGACACGACAGGTGGCTTCCGTAGTGCACAGCGCGCCAGGGAAGGGCTCCACGTCACTGCGGTGACCCGTGCTGAGTTAGATCTTTCGCCAATGGCGGGCTTCGAGGTCGAGGAGCTGGTTTCGGCGCACGCGCGCCCGCTACGGCCTGGAGTGAGCCCCCGGCCTGCACCTCGACCCTTATCTGGGTCCGCACACCGGGATCTTGACCAACCTGATCGACGCACCCACCGCGTCAGAGCTCGCCGCCGCGGAAGCCGACCTGGTGGCGGTCCGCGCCCTGCAGCCGTCCCGCCACCCACTGGTACCCACCCGAGATCTGGTCTAACTGCAAGCCATCCACCGTCACCTGTTTCAGGACATGTATCCCTGGACGGGGCAGCTTCGTACCATGGATCTGCGTAAGACGGTCCCGGGGCGTAGCCGTTTTTTCCGGTATCGATGATCACCTACTCGGCCGGTTTCGTCTTCGATCAGATCCGCCAGGATCAACTACCTACAGCACCTGGATCGGGACTAGTTCATCGAATGCTTGGCCTATCACTATGACTAGATCGATTATCCGCATCCGTTCCGGGAGGACAGCCGAAGCACCCAGCGCTTCTTCTTCGATCGTCTGGCGATAACCAGCGGCTGGTGGTTGGACCGGGCCCAGATCACCAGGGCACTGAACGATGCCGCATCTCAGACCGCAGCCAAGTACCAAGACCTCACCCCCGTGCCCTATTACCGCCGACCTCGCCCGTAACTGAATTAGCTAACGGTGGAACAGACCCGGGGAATTCGCAGAACCTGGTAGCACCCCAGACATGACCGGTCAGTGGCCGATGAAGCCGAAAAATCGTGCTGAGTAGCTGGTCTCACCGGGTATGCGAGTGATCTTGTAGGGGTAACCGTCAGGTGCAGGAGGCGCAGGCCGTAAAGTTTTCCTACTCGAGCCCCCACTTCGACCACATGGAGTTCCCGACCACCCAGCGCACAACCCGGGGAGGGTCGGCTCGTCCTGGCCTTTCTCCCTGCCGCCCAAGGCGGCAGGGAGAAAGGCCAGGACCTAGAATCCGCAAGGGGTCCTCCAGGTAATCCGGCGGCACCCAGAGTAGGGGGCCGCGGTCCTCGGTGTGGAGCCGGTCTGTGAGGGCAGCTTCCAGCTCTTTGCGCTGGGCACCTTGGGGCCACTGGTGGGTGGGTTTAGTTGCCCCAAGGGGGTCCTCGGCAGCAGCTATGGGGGAAGGGGCCGGGTGGGGGGAGGTGCTAGTTTGTCCGGCAGCGACGGGACAAATACCTGTTGCTTGGAGAATTTCACCCTTCTCGTCGGGGCCGCCGGCGGGTGTGATGGGCTCGTTTTTCAACCAGGCCATCACAGTGCGCGTAGTACGCCCTACGGCCTCGGCGATGGCTCGGTAGGTCGCCCCCGCCGCCCGCAACCGCAATGCCTTAGCTCGCAGTTGCCCAGCACGGTCGGTGCGGGCCTGGCGGGCCTTGCCGGCGTTGTCCGCCGCCGCACGCGCCTTGGCCTCGGTACGGGCTTTCCCACCACGCCGTCCCATCTGCGCCAGATACTCATGCGCCGCGTCAGAACCGCTGGTGGACGTGGGGCGTCCCTTGCCAGCATTGACCTGCCGCACGGCTGAACGAGCTAGGCACGCCACCTCCCCATCGGACAGGGGGTGGGGCAGCTGGGCGTTGAGCGCCCGGGCATGGGCGATCGAGGCGGCCTCACTCGGGGTCTGGTGGCGGATCTGTTGCTGGTCCCATAGCCACCGGCGGGTGGCGCGGAAGATAGCGGTGTTGCGCCCCACCTCCGTGGCGGTGTCCATTACCGGGGCCCGCGGGATGCCGGCCTGCCCCAGCAGGGTTGTGCCCGGGTCCCAGGCTGATGCGGCGGGTCCGTCAATAGCCTCGTCGTGGAACGGGTCGATGTACTCGGCCATGTGGGCCTTGAGATCCCCCAGGGACCATGGGCTGGCTCTGCGGCCCCACCACACACGCCCGGCCGGGAATTCAGCAGCCGGGTTGCGCACCAAGTAACGGGTGAAGCACGGGTCCCCATCGACCAGCCGGTCCAGGGCCCGCTGTACCGCCTCTGCATAGCGGATCGGCCACGGCCGAGCGCCTTCGCCCCGGTAGACCGGCTCGATCGCCCACCCGGCCTGGGCGTGACCAGTGGCCGGGTTCTCGATGATCCACGTCGGCTCCGGCACCGCCGGGTGCATCAGGTTCAACAACGCGGCCTCGTCATCGACGTCGACGACGAGGAAATTCAACCAATCGGCCGGGTTGAGCTGGAGGAACGCGAACTCCCCAGCAGGCCGCCCACGGTTCGGGAACGCCTGCGACTTGGTCTGACCGCACCGGAAGTACGCGATCCGGTGGTGTGCTAGGAACCGGCGGGCCGGGGTCTCGGGGCAAAAAAGGACAACATCCAGCAAGGCAGGGTCCACTTGTGGACGCGCCTCAGGTATACTAAGGGACATAACAGTCCCCTGATATTGGATTCATGACAGGTTCCGATTCAGTTAGCTGTTGAAACGGCTGTCGCGAGTTTGGAGACCTGAGACAGCCAAATGACTTCGACGGCCCGCCCTGCCAGGCGGGTCGTCAGTCGTTTAAGCGGAATTAGCCAGCGGTAGGCGCGGCTCCTCCCTGTTGTCAAGCTTGTTGGGTCGTCCCGCATCGCGATCGATCAAGGCACCGATGTACTCAGCCATGCTGAGTCCCGTTCGACGAGACGCTTCGACCGCCGCGCGGTGCTGCTCAGGAGACACACGCGTGGATAACGCCACTTTGTGTCCTTGCAGCTTTGGTTGCTGGTACTCGGTCATGAAGCCATCGTTGCATACTGCAACCGCAACCGGTAGCAGTGTGGGGTGTGTCTCCATGATTTCCTTGCCCCCTTGTTTCTAAAACTTGACGTAATAAAGACACAGTGAAGGCTCCCGCCTAGGTGCATCGCATCAATCATACAATTTTTTGAACATGTTCAACATAAACACGTTCAAGTTCCAGGTAGCCTGGAGGGCATGTCTTGGCTAGGGGGAACTGCTTCCCATTCCGACTCCGATATGCTGGCTGAACTGCCGGACCATCTCACTTGGGAGGGTCTTCATTTGGAGGTGCAGCGTCGGCACGGCAAGCCCGTCCACATCGAGCCTGCCCCCGCGGGGTTGGGCCAGGACGTCACAGGGCTGTGGTTGGAGAAGGCTGAGCAGTCCTGGATCTTCCATGCTGCCGGTGAGAGCGAGCTGCTGCGTCGGCACGTGATTCTGCACGAGTACGGACACATCCTCCTCATGCATGGTGGATGCGAGCTGACACTGGGAAATGCCTTCGCCCATATTGGGGGCTCCCGGCGGATCAAGACCCTTCTCGGGCGTTCCTCGACCTGGACAGCCCAGGAGATCGCGGCAGAGAACGCCGCCACGAGGTTGGCCGCCAGACTGACCCGGCGGGTGGATCCTCTGCTTGAGGCCTTTTAATGGGCCTTGGTGCGGTGTTGAGTCTGCTCAAAACCGTAGCCTGCATCTTCGCCGTCGTGGCGGTGGTCGTTCGTCTGCCACGAGTAGCGCGGCGACGCCACGTGGACTTCGTCTGGATGGGCACGGCGTTGGCGGCGCTGGCCTTCTCGGCCAACGGGGTCATGGTTCCCGAACAGAGCGTGGATGCGTGGCTGGGCGGAGAGAACATCTTCCACCTGGTGCGCAGCCTGCTCGCGCTTAGCGCCGTATGGTGCCTGCGGGCGGCCCTCGTCCAGTCCCTGCAGTGCAGGGACTGGAGCCGGTCGCGGACATTGTGGGAGACCGCCATTGGCGGTACCTTACTGCTGGGGCTGACGATAGCGTTCTTCTCAATCGATCGGGACCCGACCTCGAGAGCGTTCATCCCGGACCACCTTGCCCAGGGCGGCACATTGGTTTACACGCTGCTCATCATGGTGATGGGAGCGTGGAACGCCACCGATGTTGCCCGTGTCGCCTTCCAGGAACTCGCCTTGCGCCAGCCGGAGCACAACCGTCTGCTGTGGCCGGCTCTGCTCGGCCTGGGTGTGGGAGGTTCTCTGCTCGTGCTCGGCTGCACGCTTGAGGCCGGCTATGCAGTCCTCGGGTATTCAGGCACCTGGGATACTGTAGCTACGGCCATGCGAGCCTCGTTCGCGCCGGTCTTCCTGCCCGGGGCCGTGCTGGTGTGCTTGGCCGTGGCGTGGTTGGGTCTCTACGCCCAAGGCCGACGCCTGAAAATGGGTCTGCGCATGGACATCCTGAGGATCGCCCCGGTGTGGGCCCAACTCGACGCTGACCGGTGGAGCCCTGGTGGACGCCCTCCGGGCTGGCGCAGTGCCCTGTCGGCTGATCCCCAGAAAGTTCTCTACAGTGCCGTCATTGCCGTCGAAGACGCCCTGCGGGCAGAGAACATGGACCTGTCGGAAAAACAACGGTGTGCCCTGCAGACCGCCGAGAGGAGATTTGAACTCACATCATGAGCACCTCGATCGTCGTCCCCCGCTGGGAGAGAACCGCCACGGAAGCCTTCCAGCCTCCTGTGCTGCTGGCGGCGTTGCTCATCGCGCTGCCCTGGGGGGCGCACCCTTCTGCCGCCTCGTTGTGGTGGGGAATCAGCGCGGCCCTGATCGTGTGCGGGGTTCCACTGGCCGTGGTCCTCATACTGGTGCGCCGAGGGGTCCTCACCGACCACCACGTGAGCGTGAAGGAGCACCGCCGCCCGGTGATGGCCGGAGTGCTGGTGCTGGTCCTCAGCTACCTCACGGCGGCGATCCTGCTGCGGGGACCGATCGAGATTGTGGCACTGCTGGTGGCCACGTTCCTGGCCGGGTTAGTAATCGCTGTGGTGAGTCCGTGGTGGAAGATTTCCGGGCACGGCATGATGATGGGCGGCACTATTGTTGCCCTGACAACATCCTGGGGTGTTGTCGGGCTGCTGTTCGTTCCGGTGGGCCTGGTGGTGTGCTGGAGCCGTATCCGGCTCCAGGACCACACTGGTCACCAGGTGATCTCAGGCTTCATCTACGGATTAGCCTTCCTGGGCAGCATTTACGCCTGGATCGTGACATGAGGAGAAAAGACGTGGGGGATGCCAACCGGGAACGGTCAGCCCAGATCTTGGCCGACAAAATCAACCTGCTGTTGGATACCCTGCGCACCGAAACTGGCCATCCCTACGACTTCACCACGATCCAGCAAGGTATAAAAGACCGTGGTGTGGCTATGTCGCGCACGAAATGGCACTACCTGAAGACGGCCGACACCCGGGTGCGCCCCGATGAGAAACTGCTCCGGGCGCTGGGGGAAGTATTCGGAGTGGACCCCAGATATCTGGTGCACGAGAACGGCCCGTTGCCTGAGCAGGTCGAGCAGGAACTAGCCACGGTGCGCGCCCTCCGACGAGCCGAGGTGCGCAACTTCGCGGCGAGAGCCCTTGGCCAGATTGATCCTGAAGGGCTTCAGGCGATCCTTGAGGTCATCGAGAAGAAGGAAAGTTCCTCTCAGGACGACTCCACACAGTAGTTAAAGGAGTCCGGCCCAATCACAACGGCAGTGCCAACTTCCTTCGTTCATCTACCATCTACCTGCTGGGCGTCGCCCATGTGGCGGGACTGATGGCCGACGACTTCCCACTGGCCGTCGCGCTCTTCGAGGTAGAGGGTGACCTGCCGACGATCCATTTCGTGGATGGTGGCTCCGTCGCGGGTATTCCAGGTCCATTCCACGGTGTAAGCGCGGATGGCCTTGTCCGGAGCCACGTCCTGATTGACGTCGCCGTGGACGGGGACGATGGTGGGCGCGCTGTAACTCTCGTGCTGCGCTGCCGTAAGCCATGGGGCGCCTGCTGCGTTACGGTCGGGCTCGACCTGGTGAACGGACCAGTCAGGGGACATCAGCGACTGGGCGCGGATCGCTGCGGCGGTTTCCGTGCGGTCGCTGGCGGTGTCCCAGGAGTGGAGCATCAGGGCGGTGACCTCGGCGGTGGAGTCCGCATCGGTGCGGTCAGCGTTATCCGCGGTGGCGAAGGTGCCCTCGCCTAGCTGTCGCGCCGTGGGGGAGGCGGTGGCTTCTTGGAAGACTTGCTGGGCTTCGTTGCTGGAGCCACAAGCGGCAAGCGGCAACACGCACATCAACAAGGCTGCGGCGAGGCGCAGCGGGTGGCGCATCATCTCGGCCACGCACCTTTCTCTTTGAGGATGGGCTGGGGGTCGAGGTTGTGCCCTTGGTAGGGAAAGACGAGGTCGGGGGCGTCAGGTTTGTAGATCTCAAGGTGCAGGTGGGTGGCCATGCCGAAGCGTCCGCGGTTGCCCTCGACGCCGATGATGTCACCGCGTTTGAGCTTCTGGCCCTTGGCCACGTCCCAGGAGTGCAGGTGGCAGAAGGCGAATCCGAAATCGGGGTCGGGCCCGTTCTCCTTGGCGATGACGCATCCGTCGGTGGGGTTGAACCCGGTGATCCGCAGGCTGGTGGGGGCTACAACGACTCCGCCGCTGCTGTTGCCGGCCCCGGGAGTGGCGATGTCCACGCCCTCGTGTTGGTTGGCCCAACCGGGGACTCCGGCTAGAGCGCGCCCGCCGTAGCTGGAGGTGAACACGCCCCCGGGCAGTGGGGTGGTCCACTCACCGTCGCCGAGGCCTCCGTCCCAGGCCCGGGCCCCAGTGGGGGCCTTGCAGTCGGTGGAGAAGGTGGACTGGGCGCCATCGAGGATCTTCTCAACATACTGCTGGGTCTCCGGGTAGGGCGGGACGCCGTGGTGCTCTTGTACCGCACCGGGTCCGGCGTTGTAGGCAGCCAAGGTTAGGCGCACGAGTTCGTCCGGATCGTCCCCGGCAATGGGCTGAATTTCTTTCTTCAGGGCTGCCATGTAACGGCCCATGGCTGCGATGGCATCTTCGGGGTCGAAGGGGTCTCCGCCGTTGCCATAGGTGGCCCAGGTCGCGGGCATGAATTGGGCCAGCCCCTGGGCGCCGACGGGGCTGGTGGTATCTGGGTTCCACCCGGACTCCTGCGCCAGTTGTGCGGCGACCAGGCTGGCCGGCAGTTCGGCCTGGTTGGCGGCCGCGTCCACGAGCGGTCCCCAGCCGTTTGGCACGGACACCACATTGCCCTTCTCGTTGGTGCCGACGGCGGTGGCAGTGCAGCTGGTGGACAGGCTCGCGGTGTCTTCCTCCTCGGCCAGGGTAGTCACAAACATGGCTAAGCCCATGACAATGCTCACCAAAAGGCCAAGGAGAAGCAGCGCCGCGCCGCCGAGGGCTCGGGGGTGGGGCTTGGCCATCAGAAGCCCCGGGAGACCAGGGCCGCGGCGTGGAGCCAGGCCCTGCGGGTAGCTGGACGTAGTTGCCAGTGATGAATGCGGCCCTGCACCAGGTGCGGGTCGAAGGGGACGATGGCCACCTCACGCACAAACGGGGCGTATTCCTCGGTAATGGCTTGGGCCTTGGTGCTGTGTGAGGGCATCAGCTCGGAGATGACCACCACGGCATTGCGGGCCAGTTCCCTGGCATGGGGGCCTCCAGCGTGCAGGGCTTTGAGGGCGTTGACCCCGCCCTGGGCCTTATCGGACTCGGTGGTGGTGGCGATGATGATCTGGTCAGTGTGAGCGATCATATGCGCCCAGTTCTCGCCCCGGGTGGAGTTGCCGCTGTCCATGATGACGAGCCGGTAGTACTTCTCGGCCACCCGGTGCAAGGCGTCCACCTCGGCGCCAGTAATTTCGTGGGTGTTGGACGGTGACTCGTCGGAGCGCAGGACGTCGTAGGCGTCGTGCGCCTGGTGGTGGACGAAGGCGGCCAGCTCGGCCGCCTTGGCTTCGGCTGTAAGGAAGTGATTAGCGTGGTGGAGAAGGTCCAGCGCGGTGGAGTCGTGGTCGGTGCCGTCGGTGCGCCAGCCCAGGGATCCCATGGCTTCGTTGTTGTCCCAGGCAAGCACGCCCGCCCCGCCGTGGCGGGCGAACTGGGCGGCGAGCAGGGCAACGGTGGGGGTTTTGTTGGCACCGCCCTTCTGATTGACCACCGCGATGGTGCGGGAACCGATCCAGTGCCGTGAGACTGCGACCAGGTCTTCTCGTTCCGCTACTTCCCCAGGCCCAGGGGTCAGGTGCAGCCCGATGCGGTTGAGCATCCCGCGCCAACCGTGGGTGGCTGGTGCCTCGTCCAGAGAGCTGTCGGTGGCGATAAAGCTGGGGGCGGAGTCGATGTCTAAGACTGTTGTGTCAGATGGTTGCGGCACCGGGGCGCTAGAGGGCATTGGCTTTGCCTGCACGGGACGGGACTGCGAAGCGTTCTTGAGAGTCGGCGCAACGATGGTGGAAGACATTGAGGCAGCTTTTTTATGAGAGGAACTTTCGGGCTCGCCCAGCAGTGGTTCCGGGGTCGACTCGGCGGGCACGAGCTCTCCGGGGCTGACCGCACGGCTGCCTCGACGCCCGGTCCGGGGTAGGCGAGTGGGCGTCGCATCGGTGGAGACTTCCCCGTCAGGCCCAACGACCAGGTAGGTCTCGAATTCGTTCGCCGAAGACGGGTCGACGGCTACGACCTTGACGGCCCGACCCAAGATACGCGCGGTCTCGGTTAGTTGAGCAATGGCGTCGTCCATTGAATTTAGGGGGGTCACCACACCGTCGACGGAGACTTCAACGGTGTCGTTGTCGTTGATCGTCGCGGTGCATCGCGGACGGTCGAGCGCCTGCGCCATGGGAATGCCTTTCGTATCAGTCGGTGTCCCTCATTCCGAGGTTGGATTGCTGAGAGACGTTGTAGTGAGCACGCAGGTGTTCTTTCACGTCGTCCCGGAGGATGATCCAGTGCGAACCCAGCTGTATGGCTGGCACCCGCCCATCGCTCAGCCACCGGTAGGTCACCGTGCTACTGGACAGCCCCAGCACCTCGGTCAGCTGGGCCGCGGTGAGTCGCTCGGGCAGCCTGTTGAAGATTCTGTCCAGCGACTCAGTCATAGAGAGCGCTCCAGCGATCACAGCGGCTCCGGTACATCGGAGTGGGAAAAAATTGCTTACGGTTGCACACCATAGCTCGAAACTGCCTATAGTTGAACATGTTCAACTTAATTTCGTGGATGATCCACGGGAATGCACCTCAGTGCATTGAATTCAACTTGGGAGCCTAGATGGGCAATCGGTGGACAGTGTTCGTCGCGCCCGGAACGGGGGCTCAGACGGTCTCGCTCCTGGATGAGACCCTTCCTGAGCCGCCCCCGGCGCTTCGGGGAGCGCAGGCGCCCCAGCAGGGTATTTCTGCACCGGTCGGCGGCGGGCGGCTCGAACGGTTTCCCGCGTCATCTATTGGTCCGTACTGGTTAGGCGCCCATGGTGGAGCGGGAGAGACCACATTCCGGGAGCTGCTAAATGGTGTCGAATGCCATCATCGTTGGCCTTCTCCGACCCCAGAGGCACCGTCTCCTGTCGTTGTCCTCCTCGCCCGTCAGACGCATCGTGGGTTGGAAGCAGCTCGACGTGCCGCCCAGGGTTGGGCCTCCGGTCAACATCCGGATGTAGTGCTCGCGGGGTTGGTGATCGTGGCCGACACCCCGGGCAAGACCCCGAGATCCCTGGCAGCAGCGACCCGTGTGATCTCCGGCGGTGTCCCCTTCACCTGGGTGGTGCCGTGGATCGAAGAACTCCGACTCACTGGAGCCGTGGACTGGGAGTCCATGGCCCGTGAGCCGAAGAAAGTCCTCACCGCTATCGGTGAGGCAGTCGATGAACTCACCTCCGAGAGGATTCCCCAATGATCGACCTCGTACTTGCCGCGCAGGACACCGTTTTGGCCCTGCCTGCTGCACTGCCTGACTCCGACCCGCTGGCTCCTCCGGGCATCGGAGAGTCCTGGAACAGGATGGTCGGTGTGGGCAAGTGGATTGCCTTGGGCATCGCCGTTCTGGGACTGCTGGTGGTGGGCGGGAAGATGGCTTTCGACGCTCGTCGTGGTGAGACCACCGAAGAAATCTCCGGGATCATCAAGATCGTGTTGGCCGTCGCGCTGATCTCCGGTGGTGCTTCGATCCTTTCGTTTATCTCCCAAGACGGCGGAGGACAAGAGGAAGAGCAGAGTAGCGATGCGGAGGCTGCTGCCATCGTGATCCACGATGACCCCCACTTCAGCATCTAGAAGCTGACCACCATTAACAACTACAGGATTAGTCCCACGCGCGACAAAGGAGCAGCAGGTGACAGATCAGCTCGAGACAGACAACGACAAACCATGGTGGGCGGGCCCTTGGTTCCTGGTCTCGGCGGTGCTCGTGGCCCTGCTGGTAGTGCTGGGACTGGTCCTGTGGCTGTGGCCCGAAGAACAGGAGCAGTCCCAGTCCCAGCCCGCCCCGGCCACCGCGACCGAAGCGTCCTCGGGTGGGGAGTCGGTGTGCGGGTTGTCCGCCGCCGGCGGTACCACCTTGACCAAGGCGCCGAAGGACGTCGAGTGGGAAGCTCTGGGGGCGATCTACGCCCCAGCCTCGAAGAAGCACGGGCCGGGCACCGTGGACGAGTCCACGGGTGTCCGGTCCTGCTACTCCCACACCCCCGAAGGGGCGTTGCTGGCTTCCACCAACATGCTGATCTCGGGCAACGATCCGCAGGTCCTCCTCGACACCATCGAAGCACGAGTCATGGAGGGCCCCGGCAAGAACATCGCCATCGGGCAGGCGCAGCAGCGAGTGAGCGAGAACGACACGACGACCGTCCCGCTGGAAGTGGCCGGGTTCCGGTTGCTCTCATATACAGACGATAAGGCCACCGTCGAGGTTGTGCTGGCCGCCGACGACGGGACGGAAAAGGTTTACACAACGACCGCAACCGACATGGTTTGGTACGAGGGAGACTGGAGTTTCCTGTTGCAGGATGACGGGAGCGGTGGCCCCGTCTCAGGTCAGATTTCCGATCTGTCCGGGTACATCCAGTGGAATCCCGACAATGGCTGACGAGGAAAAGTGTGGATTCCTTGACGGCATCTGCAAAGCGAAAAAAGGTGTTAGCGAAGCTCTGACCGGTGCCGCCGGGGATGCCTTAGATCAGATCGCCGACGGTGTGACCGCCGGTGTGGTCGACACGGTCGCTTCCCTGGGTTCGATGTGGACGCGGATCGACAGCGCCGGCCTCACTTCCGAGGGCGGTACCGGTTCTCAGCCTCCGGTGCGGGGGGATTTCAACGCCTACATCGACACGTTGCTGGGTTACGCGAGCTGGCTCGGGTTGGGCGTGGCCGTGTTCGGGGTGCTGTTTTTGGGCATCATGCTGGCCGTTAACGCCCGCCGCGGCGACGGCGCGGGCCTGGTCAACACCGCCACCGCCCTGGCCGGCGGGGCGGCGCTGGTTGGGGGAGCCACCAGCCTGATCGGTTTCCTCGTCCCGGCCCGGGCGATGAACTTGAGCGGTTCGGTGGGATTCATCCAGGACCAGACCTTTTATCTCACTCTGGCGGTGGCCGCGCTGAGCGTAATGATCGCCGGGGCGCAGATGGCCTGGTCCCAGCGCGCTGAGCCGGCCCGGGAGCTGCTCAAGGGCCTGCTTACCTTGGCCGTGGTCACCGCTTCGGGGGTGACGATCCTCAACGTCTTGATCCGGGGCACCGACGCCCTGGCGGTGCAGATCATTGCCTCCGCCATCGGGGATGATTTCCAGACCGACGTGCTCAAGCTCCTGGCCTTGGACAACATGGCCAGTAGCGGCACCAGTCCGGTGTGGTTGGGCGGCAACGTCATCCTGATCATCGTCGGCGGGGTCGTGGCGATCATCGTGAACCTCATTCAGGTGATGCTGATGGTGCTGCGCACCGGGATGTTGTTTCTGATGGCGGGGATCCTGCCACTTTCTGCCGCCTTCTTGAACACGGAAACGGGTAAGAACTTCTTCCAGAAAGTCATCGCCTGGACCCTGGCGTTTGCTTTCTACAAGCCGGCGGCGGCCCTGATCTACGGGTTGGCGATCAAGATGTCCACCACCGGGGTATGGGAGGGCGACGGCGGGCTGATCCAGTTCGCTGCGGGGCTGATGATGATCATCGCCTCCGTGTTCGCGCTACCGGTGCTGATTGGTTTCCTCAGCCCCGTGCTGGGCTCGATGTCTTCCAACGGTGGAGGTGGTGCGTTGGGGGTCGCTGCGATGGGCGCGGCGATCCCGCAGGGCGCGGCCCACCTGTCGCGGTCCGGACGCGGATTCGGTTCCGATAGCTCCGCCATCCAGGCGCCCACGTCCACACTATCGCCTACGCCTGCCGGTGCGTGCGCTGGCAGTGCGGGAACCGCCGGCGGGGGAGCTGGGGCTGCAGGTGCCGGCGCCGCGGGTACCGCGGCCGCTGGGGCGGCTGCGGCTCCGGTGGCGGTCGGCTTGGCGGCCGCCGACGCCGTCAAGAAGACCGGGGAGGCTGTAGGAGAGGCCACCGCATCCAGCGCAGGAATCGGAATCTCCGACACGTCTTCGACTACGGGCCCAGGTGGTGCCCCGTCGGGCCCGGCACCCGGTAGCACCTCGTCTGCGGGCCCAACCGATACCAAGGCCACCCAGGTGGCCTCAACGGGCCGCAGCTCCGGGGCCCGGCCTTCCTTGGGTGCCAGCACCCCTGGGCCCACCGCCAGCGGCGGGAAGGGCACCCGACCCAGTCCGGGCCCTGGCACCGGCGCACGAACCGCTCCGGGAGCGGGTGGTGGGACGCGTCCGTCAGACCCGGCCCCGGGTGTGGGGCCGACGGCGAAGGCCGCCCAGCAGCAGGTACGTGCGCTCAAGCAGCAGATCATCTACGAGACCGGAGACGAGGCCTACCCCGATGGCGCAAACCGAAGCTAAAACCGAGAACCGTCCGCGGGTGTACGGCAACTTCCGCACCCCCACCTCCAAGGGCCTGGCCGGGCTCTCCACCGCCGGCACTGTGCTGCTGATCGGTGGGGTGGTCGGCGGGGTCCTGCTGATGATGCTCAACCTGTGGCTAGCCGCCCTGGGCTTCGAAGCAGTGATCCTGGTCCTGATCGCCCTGTCCATGCAGAAGAACAAGCACGGACGCACCCTCATCGAGCGCATCCTCCGCCGGGCCGGGTGGGCCAACGCCGTCTACTCCGGCGCCAACGTCTACCGGGCCGGCCCCGTGTCCCGGGTGCCTTCAGGGACCACGAAGCTGCCCGGGGTCTCGGCTCGGTCCACGATCACCGAGCACGTCGACGGCTACGGCCGCCCCTTCGCTCTGCTCGAGGTCCCGCAGAAGCACCACTTCACCGTGGTGCTGGCCTCTGAACCCGATGGCGGGGGCATGGTCGATCAGGACCACATCAACCGGTGGGTGGATCGTTGGTCGCACTGGCTGGGGATGCTCACCGACGAACCGGGGCTGACCGCCGCCTCGGTGACGATCGAGACCGCCCCGGACTCCGGGTACCGGCTGGCCCGCAAGATCGAGGCCCGCATGGCCGAGAACGCCCCGGCGTTTGCCCGCGACGTGATCAACGAGACCGTGCAGATGCTGCCCACCGGTGCCACCGTCACCCGGGCCTACATCGCGGTGACCTTCAAAGCCTCCGTGCGGGCCGGCGGGCGGATCCGCAACGCCCAGGAAGTCGCCGATGATCTGGCGGCGCGCCTGCCCAACCTCACCCTGTCCCTCAACGACACCGGGGCCGGGGTGGCCGCCCCACTCACCGCCCAGCAGCTGTGCGAGGTCATCCGGGTGGCCTACGACCCGGCCGAGGCAATCCTCTTCGACCGGGCCCACGCCCAGGGCAAAGCCCCGGAACTGGACTGGGACGAGGTCGGCCCCCAGGCCGCTGACACCTTCTGGGACTGCTACCACCACAACAATTCCTGGTCGAAGTCCTGGGCGATGTCCGTGCCCCCGCGCTCCACCGTTCAGGCCAACGTGCTCCAAGCCCTGATCGCCCCGAACCCGGAACTGGTGCGTAAGCGCGTCACCCTGCTCTACCGCCCCATCGACCCCGCCCGGGCCGCCCAGATGGTGGAGAACGACATCAACACCGCCACCTTCAACGCTTCCTCCCGCAACCGCGCCACCGCCCGGGACACCCGCGAAACCCGCGCCGCCCAGGCCACCGCCGCCGAAGAGGCCGACGGGGCCGGGCTGCTGAACTTCGGGCTCGTGGTCACCGCCACCGTCCGTTCCAAGGGCGAGCTGGATGAGGCCGGAGCCATCATCGAGAACCTCGGCACCTCGGCGAGGATCCGCATGGAGGAGGCCTACGGCGCCCAGGACTCCACCTTCGCCGCCGGCCTACCGCTGGGTGTCGTGATTCCGGATCATCTGGCCCTGCCCTCGACCGTGAGGAACGCACTCTAATGGCCACCAAGAACGCCAAGCAGATCATCCTCCCCGCTTCCCGGGGCGCGGCCGGCGCCACCGTCTTGGACCGGGCCTTCGCTCGGATGAGGGGTGGCAAGGTCTCCACTAGACCGAAGCGCACGGGCAGCACCTCCGTCACGGCCACTTCCACCTACCGCCCGGGCCCGCGGGGCCACAAGGGCCGGGGTCTGGGCGAGGCGCAGCTGCTGCACCCGATCCGCGAGATGCGCGGCACCAACTACCAGGTCTGCGGGCTGTTCCCCTTCCCCATGGGCGGGGGCTCCCCGTTGGAAGGCGTGCCGTTGGGGCGGAACCTGCTCTCGGGGGAGCCGGTGTGTTGTGACCCGATCTCCTGGTTCCAGAAGCTGCGGGTGATCGCCAACCCCTCGGCGTTCATCATGGCCAACCCGGGGCTGGGCAAGTCCTCCCTGCTGCGCCGGATGGCCATCGGGTTGGCCGCCTTCGGGGTGTGGCCGATGGTGCTCGGCGACATTAAGGGCGAACACGTCGCCATGATCGAGCACCTGGGCGGGGCCGTGCTGCCGCTGGGCCGCGGGGTCGGCCACATCAACCCGCTCGATGACGCCGGAGCGGTCGCGGCGGCCAAGCTGCTGTCTGCCGCCAAGGCGGAGGAGCTGCTGGCTGATCTGCACACCCGGCGATTCGACCTGGTCCGGTCCCTGATCGCGATTCTGCGCAAGAAGCCGCTGGACGAGCGTGAGGATCAGATCCTGGATCGGTGCCTCACCGTCCTGGAAGCCCGCCACACCGTATCCGGCACGGTCCCGGTCATGGCGGATCTGCGCCAGGTGCTCAAGGACAAGCCGGCCGAGGTGCGCGAGGTGTCCCTGGATCGCGGCAATGATGCCCGCTATGACGAGATCACCGAGGGTCTGGAGTCCTCGCTGAACTCCTTGTGCGGGACCGGGGCCTTCGGGCAGATGTTCGCCCGCCCCTCCACCAACAAGATCGACGCCTCAAGACCGATGGTCTTCGACCTCTCGCGGATCTCTCAGTCCGAGTCCGATCTGCGGGCGGCCACCCTGTTGGCGTGCTGGTCGATTGGCACCGGAACGGTGCGGACCTCCAACATGCTGGCCGATGACGGGGTGATTGAGCGGCAGCGGTTCCTGCTCATCCTCGATGAGCTGTGGAACACCCTGGCGGCCGGGCCCGGCATCGTCGATCAGGTCAACGCACTGACCCGCCTGAACCGGGAGATGGGGGTCGGGCAGATCATGGCCTCCCACACCCCGTCTGACCTGATGGCCGTGCGTGGCGAGGAGGACCGAGCCAAGGCCAAGGGCATCATGGACCGCTGCGGGATCAAGATCCTCGGTGGGCTGGCCAAGTCGGAGATGCCGCTGCTGACCGAGTCCGTGCCGCTGTCGATGCGCGAGCAGGAACAGCTCGCTGCCTGGCAGGACCCGCCGGCCTGGAACCGCCGGGGCGATGAGGAGATTCAGTACACCAACGATGACGTGTACGCCTCCACCGACCGGCTGACGGTCAATGAGGCCGAGCTGCGGGCCTGGTTGGAGGACCCCGAGAACCGGGAGTGGTACTTCGACGATCGCACCACCTCCCCGCCGCCGGGCCAGGGGAAGTTCTTCATCAAGGTCGGTGCGAGGGCGGGGATTCCGTTCTCGATGGAGTTCACCCCCACCGAGCGCCGGTCTCAGGTCCACGACACCGAGAAGAAGTGGCACGAGGCCAAGTTCCGTGCCGCTCAGGAGAGGGGCGAACGATGAGCTCCCTGGACCGTAAGTACAAGGCCGGCGGCGGCGAAGTCGCCCTGCTGCTCACCTTGCTCTTTGCGCTGGTCGGTATCCCCGCGCTTCTCTACGTGGTGCACACCGCCGGACAGGCTCTCACCCCGCGTGCTAATCCGCTGCCCACCGGGTACTGGGAACGGTCCCTGGGTGTGGTCACCGGAGACCTTCCGTGGCGCACCACGGAGATCGTCCTGGCGGCCGCCCTCGGGCTGGTGGCGGCAGCACTGTTCGTGCTGTGGGCCTTCAAGCGCCACCAGAAAGCCCAGAAGCTCGTCAAGCACGACCGTGCCGCCCCGCGCATGGCCACCGTGCGCGACGTCGCCCCGTTCACCGAGAAGCAGGCGCGCGCCAAAGCGGATCGCTTTGGCGTCGACACCCCGGGGGTGATGCTCGGCAAGATGGTCCGCGGCGGACACACCCTCTACGCCTCCTGGGAGGACACCCTCCTGCACATCTGGGGCACCCGCACCGGCAAGACCACCTCCCAGGCGGCCCCGTCCATCATCGAGGCCCCGGGCCCGGTGATCGCCACCTCCAACAAACGCGACCTCTCCGGTCTGACCCGCGACATCCGCGCCGAGAACGGCGACGTGTGGGTCTTCGACCCCCAGGGAGTCGCCGGGGAGAAACCGACCTGGTGGTGGAACCCGCTGACCTACGTCACCGATAGTGAGCGCGCCGCCGAGATGGCGAACAACTTTGCTGCTGGCTCCCGAGACGTCGGTGCTAAGGGCGATGGTCACTTCGATTCCGCCGGCAAGGACCTGTTGGCCGGGCTGTTGCTCGCGGCCGCCGTGGGTGGGGAGCCCATCGAGAAGGTGCATTACTGGTTGACCCGCTCCACCGATGAGACCCCGGCGCTACTGCTCGATGAGCACGGGTGGTCCAAGGAAGCGGACTCGGTGGCCAGCACGATCCACCAACCGGAGAAGTACCGGGGCAGCGTCTACTCCACCGCCCTGCAGATGGCCGCGTGCCTGAAGAACGAGAAGATCGCCGCCTGGGTCAACCCCACGGGTCCCGGCGACGACCGGCCGCAGTTCGAGCCGGAGGCGTTCGTGGCCGGCAAGCACACCCTCTACGCCCTGTCCAAGGAAGGGGCCGGCACCGCCGGTCCGCTGGTGACCGCCTTGACCGTGGCCACGGTGACGGCGGCCGAGGAGCACGCTGTGAGCCAGCGTGGTGGCCGGCTGGCCACCCCGATGCTCTGCGTGCTCGATGAGGCCGCCAACGTCTGCCGCTGGATGAACCTGCCCAACCTCTACAGCCACTACGGGTCCCGCGGCATCGTGGTCTCCACGTTCTTGCAGTCCTGGTCCCAGGGCGTGGACGTGTGGGGGGAGTCCGGGATGAAGAAGCTGTTCTCCACGGCCAACGTCGTCACCTACGGCGGCAACGTCAAGGAGGAGGGTTACTTGAAGATGCTCTCGGAGCTGATCGGCAAGTACACCTACACCTCGGTCTCCTCCTCGAGACAGAAGGACTCCGGGTCCACGTCCCGCCAGGACGCCACCGACGACATCATGTCGGTGGCTGACCTGTCCGCCCTGCCCAAGGGGAGGGCCGTGATGTTTGGCTCCGGGGCGAGGGCCGTGCTGTTGCGCACCATTCCGATTGACCACCGCCCCTACGCGGAAGCATCCAGGGCCTCCGAGGAGGCCCATAACAGCCCGACAGCGGCCACCGTCGACCAGGGGGACGCGCCCGAGAAGCCGGCTGCTGAGACTGCGGCGGCCGCGCCTGCCGGGAACCGGTGGGCGGCGCTGGTGAAGGAGTAGAGATGAACTGGGAAGAGGAAGCCGCCGAGGGCAACGAGGACGTCGAGGAACAGCCTCCTGCACAGCTGTTCTACGCGAACGTGGCCCAGTTCGTGACCGAGCAACTGGCGCCCGTGTACCGACGTCAGTTGGACCCTGCGGGTCGCTCGACCACGTTCACCTGGTGCGCCCAGTGGTGGCGGCATGAGGAAGCGGTGAGCCGTCTGACGGGGTTGTGGCGGGCGTGGGAGCAGCTACGCACCGACCCGTCCACGGGATTGGCCGTGTGGTGGCGCGACTACGCCGACCCCACGATGCGTGTGCTCTTCGAGGAGAAAGGGCCCTTCCACGGTTGCACCCCCAGGGAACACAGCCCCAAGGGAGTGCCTCTAACTCTGGAACCACCACCGGAGGGCCTGTTCGACTGAACGTCACAGCGAAAAGGACGCAGTCCATGACGGGGGCATCCACCGTGCTATGCCCCTCGGCGTTGCCTACTTCCCCGAATGCCTCGATCCCACCCCCTTCAGTACTACAGTCGCGGGATCATCGCCGTGCCGACATGCTCGTCGGGGCGGCGGCCATTCCTTACCTGCGGGTCGACCAGCCCTCTTTGGCAATACGCTGGCGCCAGTAGGTCGCCGCATCCTGTCCGCTCTTCATTGCGATGAAATCATCCGTTCGTTCCAGGAGTGCAACCGCAGGAGGCGTCCCCTCTACGTAGGATTCCAGGGCGAGGTTGAGGGCCGCACCACTAACAAAATCGGCGTACTCACGAACGGACTGTACGACGGCAAAGCTCGTGGGGTTGCCATGCACCAGAGCATTTCGGACTCGACGTCGACGCGCATCGAGCACAGCACCCTCAGTCGTGTACTCGTCGACGAGCACGCGGTAGATAGCGTGACTTTTGATGCTAGAGAACATGCGAGCGATCCAGGCAGACTCGTGTTTGACACGGCACAGCGACAGGAAGTCATCGGCGCGATCAGCGAGGAACAGTAGCCATGGTTTCTTCGGGTGATCCGAGAGCCACTCCCGCGTTAGTTCGGTCAGCAACTCGCTCCGATCGTTGCCGCCGAGTAGACACATGCCGGCCGCGCGCTGGAGGTCGGTCAGCCAACGGGCGTGCGCCCAGCGTTCACCAAGACTCGAGAAGAGATCGTTCGGATTCATGGCTGCGTGCGCGGCCACGTGCTGGACGACACGGTCCGAGAGTGGGATGACACTGCTGATATCTGCTTCTGACGGTTTACGCAGCGCCATGTCTCGGCTGAACGGATGGTCCGCGGTTGTCTGGACTTCGATAGCAGCGGCCAGGAACCGCGGGAGCTCCTCGCGGGCCAGCGCCTCCGCGATGCGCGGGCCGTGCTGCCCGATCGCCTCGGTGGTAAGGCCCGCGCCGTAGGTGTCGTTGGGAAAGCCCAGCTCTTTCCGGACAGCATGGTGACCGCCGCCCGCATACTGGCCGGAGCGGAGTACTTGAAACTGTGCGAGCTGCGGACGGATCCCACCTGCCCGGTGAATAGAAACGCTCAAGATCACGTCGACTATGGCAATCGCCCGCTCGACCGCACCAGCCGCCGTTGTGGTGCCGAGATCAACGCGCACGAGAGTGTCCACATCGGATTCCTCGTCGACGCGTTTCGCAACACGAAATATATAGCCGTACTGGACCAGCTCCCAAAGCTCCGCCTTATGTGCGAACTCAAAGCGGCCAGGCTCGGCGTTCGGGACGGCCCAGCGCGCGTCGTAAAAGCAAACTCCGCCCGCCTCGAGGTCTTGATGAATCCGCCCCTTATAGCCGAGCCAAACGACGGTTGGTTTCACCTCCGCGGGGGTCCCGACGAACGTGCGCGCATTCGTGAGGCGCTCATCGAGCGGAGTTTCCTTCTCCCCTAGAGGTACGTCGTCTGGGGCGCGCCCAAAGGCAACGATCGACACGAGATCGCTGAAGACTCCTTCCGCATGGTGTCCGCGCCCCTGAAGCTGCTCGAACAGGAGTTCAGCAATTGGGCGATATTCCCTTCCCACAAGACTTCGGTCCTGCGCGGTCGCGACCAGGTCGTCCCAGCTGGCGCGCACGGCCTGGTCAGTTTTCAGTGCCACGAGCAGTTCCGTCGCGGAGGTCGAGACTTCAGTCCAAACAGCGTCGGTGCGCGTGCCGGGAGGCTGTTTAAGGATCGCACCTGGGCTTGAGATGAGTCGGGAAAAGGCGGACTCGAACTCCGACAACGGCGTGGCGATCTGCGTACGCAGCAAGGAGCCAATCGCTTGGACGGATTCTTCTAGATCGAGCCGCAACGACTCGCGGTTCGGGCCGGGTTTCCAGGCGTCAACTCCGCTTGCCAGCTGCACCCACTCCGCAATCTCACTTACTACGACCGTAAGGGGGAGAACAGTACTCACGCCGTGGCGACGGTCAAGGGAGGACACGAGTGCCTTGAGCCAGTCGGGATGTTGGGGCGACCAGTGATCGCTGACGTTGTAGTCGATCATCATTGCTGGTTCAGCGCTCCTTCGGTCGGCTATTCCCAATTCTGGACCAACGTCGCCGAAGCAAACGGTGCACCGATCCCCATCACCGGCAGGAACTTGAGCAACGACCGATCAGGTTTTGAAGCCAGGTGTTATCTGCTGTCCGGAAACCCTCAGTTCAGTTCCAGCCCCCTGTCCCGTCCCGCTGCACGTCCGGTGTTCTTCCGTGCCTTGGGGCCGCGTTGGGTGGAGCGTACGGCGTCGATCGGGGGCGTGCCCTGGTCCCGGTCCGCCGCCAGGCGTGCGCGCACGCCATCACGGCCTTCTTCGGTGCCACCGAGGGCGTCCATGAGTCGACTGGCCAGGTTGGCCCGCCGGTCCCCGGAGTCCCACAGCTCCTCAGCCTCAGCGGCAGCATTGCGTGCATCGGTGTCGTTCTGGAGATCGCCACGGCCGGCCTCAGCGGCGTTCAGAGCGGCGGCGTGGTCACGCTGGGCGTCCACTGTCTCTCGTGCGGCGGTCTCTTGCTCCGCCGAATCCGTGCGCTGACTCTCCGGAGTACGTTCCTCGAGGTAGTCCTCCACGCTCAACCCGTGGCGCTCCTTCACCTGAGACTCGATCCGTCCTCGCGCGGCCTGGGCGACCTCGTCGTGCTGCTCCCACTGGCGGGCCAGCCCGTAGTGGGCAGCGATGTCTTCCGGCTTGGCGGTCTCCCAGAACCGGTCCTGCTCCACCGGGGCGAGCTCGGTGCGCATCACGGCGCGTTCGGCCTCGAAGCGCTCCTGGAGCTCACGCCGCCGGTGCTGCTGCTCCATGACACGTTGGCGGAGTTGTTCGGCACGCTGGCGGGCCATCATCTCGCCCCAGCGCCCGGCCACGGCCATCGCCGCTTGGAGGTCTCGGGAGAGCAGGTCATTCACGCCGTCGGGTTGTGTGCTCATCGCTACAGCTCCATTCCGTGGTCCGTGTGGGGGGTGTGGTCAACGTAGGGGTGCTCAACGGTCGGGCCTTGGGTTTCACGCAGCGCACCACGGTGGCGGGTGGGACCGGCGTGCGCGGCGACCTGCCTCGGGCCGTGCTTCACATCGGGCAGGGGCTCCGCCACGACCGCCAGGTGCTGCTGGAAGGCGTCCACGATCAGCTGCGTCTCGCGCAGCTCTTTGTTGGCCTGGTGCATGTCCTGGAACGCCCGGGTCATCCGCAGCATCTGCTGCATGATCAGCGCCTGCGCCATCGGAGACGGCGTGCGCGTGGCCGCCAACAAGAAGGCCGTGGTGCCACTGGTGCGCAGCGGCGCCTGAAGCGGGGTGGTGATCTTCACCCCGGACCGGTGCGCGGACCGGGCGAGCACCCGGGCGGTGCGTCCCAGCGGCCCTTGGCCGTCCTCGGTCGCATGGGACCACGCCGCGAACACCCCGGAGGCTTCACGGGCCGCGTGCGCCCACGACTGGTGATCGTCCGGGGCGATGGTGACCAGCCGCCGGCGCACCTCTTTTAGTTCCCCGGCCAACCGTCGGGCGGTCTCCTCGTCGAGGACCGCACCGGGGGCGTCGGGGTGGACGATGCGGCGGTGCCGCTTGGCCGCCATCCACTCCTCGGATGCCTCTTGGGCGGACTCGGGGGTGTCAGACCAGCGGGTCCGCAGGGACGGGAGCGTGAGGTCCTGGGCGAGCTTGCCGCCACCGAACCACAGCGGCCGCATCCCTTTCGGCGGGCGCTCCGCCACGGAGTACCCGGTGACCACCGAGTCGGTGCCGGCGGCGAAGCGGGGGTGCACGAGCATGTTGGCCCGGCGCATCTGCCGCACGAACTGCGCTTCCGATTCGGCGGCCACCGCGCACGCGCGCACGGTGCGTTCCAGCGCGAACCGGGTCGGTTCCCGGGTGCTGTCCCGCCGCACCTCGCCCTGCTGCAGCCACCGTTCGGAGTGGTTGCCGAGCTGGATGAGGTTGAAGTCCTTCTCGATCCCACGGGCGACCTTCTGCGCCCGGGAGAAGTCATTGCCATCGGCCCACTTCGTCCCGTCCTCCCGGATCGTGGAGGCCATGATGTGGATGTGGTCGTTGCCCTTGGCCGAACGCCCGTGATGCACCGCGACCCACGGGCACGGTGCCTTGGCACCCGCGTCGGTGAAGTCCATCTCGTCCATGAACCGGGCGGCGATGTCCGACCATTCCTGGTCCGTGACCTCCCGGTCCTGGTACGGGATCGACAACGAGCAGTGCCAGATGTGCTTGGTTTCTGCATCAAAGCCCAGCATCCGCCGGTTCAGGTCCACCTCGCGGGCGATGCCTACCGCGGCTTCCTCGTTGAGCTGCACGTCGTCGTGCCACGCCATGATGAGCGGCGAGCCGCCCACCAGATGCGGGTCGGTGTGTTCGTTGGAACGACCCGGACCCACCAGGTACTTCATGAGCCCGACTGGCTTGTTGCCCTTGGTGATGTTCGGGATCACGGCGCGAGCTCCTCGAGTTTCGCCAGTACTTCCTCGCCGAACCGGCGGGCCTCCTGCAAGGTCTCGACCGTTTCGGGGAGCACCTCGCCGGTGCTGTTGGCGTGCCGGGCGATCTGGTTCACGTTGTTCGAGATCGTGGCCATCAGCCGGCGCATCGCCAGCAACTCGACCAGCTGCTGCTTGCGCAGCTGCACCGCCACCGGATCAGCCGACCCGAACACCGCCTGCACCATCAGCGCCGAAGGCGACAACCCGGTCTGCTGCTCCAGCACCATCAACTGAGCACGCTCCGACTCCGACATGGACACCCGGACGTACTGGGTCTTGCCCTCAATTCGCTTCCGACGGGACTTCCATACCCGACGCGGATTTTCCTGCTCCACCACAGCACCTCCTCTCCCTGCCGGCCCAGCGCAGCGCCCCCACAGCGTGGGCCCCACACGACCAGTGTGCCACCGCAAAGACCAACGGGCCAGCGGGACGCCTGTTTTATGTGCCATAAAACATAGCTTTGCTCCGCTGGGGCACCACGGGTGCGAAGCGCCGGCGGAGCACCCGTGGACTATGGAACGCACCGTGTGCGCCCGTTAAGGTGGGGGCATGGCAAAGCTCACTGACCCCCAGCAGACAGAGGAAGCCGCGCAGCGGCTGCTCAACGACCGGATGGACTACATCCGCCGGGCGATCACGGCACGCGGCGCCCTCAACGAGGCCCGCGAAGCGCTCAAGGAGGCAGAGAAGAACGACGTCCAGGCGTTCCAAGCCGCAGTGAACAACGGCGGCTGGACCGCCGACGAACTGAAGAAGATCGGGCTGGCGGCACCCGATAAGGTGCAGCGCGTACAGCGCCGGCGAAAGGCCACCTCGACTTCCTCGGACACTCACGCCTCGTCCGCGCAGAACGGCGGCGACACCGAGCCGGAGCAGTGACGGCCAGCCGCTGGGTTCTTGCTACCTGCTACGGCGTGCTTCTGCTCGTTTCCATCATCTTGATGGCCAGAGGCTCAAAAATCGGATTGTTCTCCGGTCTGCTTCTGGTGGTCTCGCTGCTCGTCATCTGGCGCGAAGCACGCCAGATTCGAGCGGACCGCGAGTTGGGCAACCGCGGCTGAGTTCCTGGCCCCGTGCCCACATGGGCACGGCAAAAGCTCTCTCGCTCCGCGGCTTTTCCCGCACCCATATGGACAGCGGGGACCCCATCTGACCACCCGACCACAGCCGGCAGGTCACCTCACGCCCGCCCGTGACCCTTCCGTTCCCGCCGACTGTGGACGGCTTCCCGCACACGTGGTCACCACGCAACAACGGTGCCCGCTCCCCCAGTGGGGAGCGGGCACCGTCCGTCTGAACAGACCAAGCAGAGCGAGGATTTACAGCTCCAAGCCGCCTTGCTGGGGACGCTGCTCGTCGTGCCGCCGCGCCACCTCGAGCGGACGCCCGGAGCCGTTTCCACCACTGCTGGCACTGCTGCGACCCGCGGCAGGGGCGTCGGGGAAGTTGATGCGCATCCGTTTCTTCAACGCCTCCAGCTCCGGATCCAAAGTCGGTTGCGGCGTCTCTTCTCCGCGCATCGCGCGCCCGATCCGTTCGACCTCCCACCGGGCGGCCTCCAGTGCGTCCTGGTGCTTGAAGGGAACCTTCAGCGCCTCACGGGCGTCGACGACTTCCTGCCGGGCGGAGGCCAGTCGAGCTTCGCGCTTGGTGACTTCCTCCGGCAGTGCCCGCACCTGGTTCTCCAGCCGTTGGATCATCCCCACACTCGGATTCAACGACGTCGCCCGGGTGACTTCCACCGCCACACCGGGGGCATCATCGATGCGCAGCTCCACCGGCGACGCACTCAGGTCGGCCAGGTTGCCTGGACGCTGCACCACCCGGATGTCGTGACCACCGATGCACCCGGCGACTCCGAGGTCGATCTCTCCGGCCCTCGGCGGGCGCGCGGTGGCGTGCACCCCAGCCCACCGCTGCCACGCCTGCGCGGCCTCGCTGCGCTTGTCGTAGGTGCGCCCGTCGATGGTCATCCGGAACTTCTCCCCGCCGAGCTCATCGGTGGTCCGCTCCGCGGCCGCGCGGAGCACGGGGATCTCCTGCTCGAGTCCATCGGCGCGCGACTGGGCGGCGTCCTTGCGGAACACCAGCGAGGACTGGTTGCGGTGCCAGGCCCGGTTCAACCGCTCCAACCGGGCCAGTTCCTGGTCGGCTTTCGACTTCTCCAAGATCAACGGATTGCCACTGGAGATCGCCTTCACCTCGGCGAAGGACAGCGTGTTGTCCCCGACGTCCTCGATCTCGCGCACGTCCAGGCGCCCGCGCATGATCTGGTCGATGAACTTCGACTTCCGCTCCAGGGTCTGCCACATGAAGGTGTCGAACGAACCCTTCGTGACCACCTGCGAGATGGCGACCTCCGGGTTCTGATTGCCCTGCCGGATGATCCGCCCGTGCCGCTGGGCGATGTCGGCCGGGCGCCACGGGGCGTCCAGGTCCACCAGGTGCACCGCCCTCGCCTGGATGTTGGTGCCCACCCCCATCCTCTGGGTCGAGCCCATCAGCACGGCGATGTCCCCAACACGGGCGGCGGAGAAGAACCGGCCCTTCTCGGCATCGTTCTTCGCCTCGTGCATGAAACGGATCTTCTCCGCCGGGATGCCCCGTTGCACCAGCTGGTCCTTGAGTTCGTCGTAGACGTTCCACTTCTCCGTCGATGGGGTGCTCTGGTCGCAGAACACGATCTGCAACGCACCCTTCGTGGGGTGCTCCTCGCCGCTGGCCGGATCCAGGAACACGTCATCCTGGTGCTCCTGGTGCACCTGGGCGATCAGGTCCGCGGTCACGCTGACCTTGTTCTCCGCCACGACCGATCCCAGCTCGGGATCCACCAGGCGCATGTCCAGGGCGGCCTTGCGGCCATCGGAGCTGACCTTGAGCATGTTGTCATCGTGCCGGTCCACCAGCCGGGCCTGGATGGCCTCAGCGCGCCGACCAATGTCCTCGATGTACGCCTCGAGCTCCGCCGATGCCTCCACCGGGACCATGCGCGGCAGGCGCGCCCCGTCGTCTCGCTTCACCAGATCCGGGGTCGGCAGCTGCAAGTCCTCGGCGGTCTTCACGTCGGCGAAAGTATGGAACATCTTCAGCAGCTCGGGCACGTTCTGGAACTTCGCGAACCGCTCCTTCAGCTTGAAGTTGTCCCCGCCGGCCACCGACAGTTCCATCTCGGTTACCACCTGACCGAAGGTCGCCGCCCAGGTGTCGAAGTCGTGGATCCCGGCCCGCTCCAACAGCTCCGGGCCCAGGTAGCGCTGCATCACGTACATCTCGGTGACCGAGTTGGCGATCGGTGTCGCGGTCGCACCGGTCATCACGCGGTCTCCGTGCTTGGCCCGTAGGTACTCGACCTTCATGTGCAGGTCAGTGGCTCTGCCCGACCCCGGATCAATGGCCGCGTCTTGGATGTTCGACGGCGTGGAGAGGTTCTTGAAGTCGTGGAGCTCGTCCACCACGAGGTAGTCAATGCCGGTCTGCTCGAAGGTGATCCCCGGATCGGTGACCCGATCCATCTTCTCCTTCAGCTTCTCTTCTTTCGCCTGCAACCGGGCTTCCATGCGCTTGATCGACATAGTGTCCGCCCCGCTGGCGGCTGCCCGTTCATTGGCGGCTTCCAGCTCGGCTCGCTGACGCCCGATTTCAGAAAGGTTGTAGGCGCTTTTCGACTCAGGGGACAGCTCGATGCGCTCGAACGCGGTGCGGGTCATGATGATCCCATCCCAGTCACTAGCTGCTGTGCGGGCGACGAACACCCGCCGCTTCTCACCCTTCAGATCAGCCGAGGAGGCGGCGAGGATCTGCGCCTGGGGGTAGAGCTGCAGCCACTCCCGAGTGAACTGCTCGAGCATGTGGTTGGGCACCACCACTACCGGTTTACGGGCCATCCCCAGTCGGCGCAGTTCCATCGCACCCATCACCATCTCGGCGGTCTTGCCCGCCCCCACCTCGTGAAAGAGCCCCACCGAGGGCTCCGAGAGCATCCGCGCCACCGCCGCCCGCTGGTGCGGGCGCGGGGTGAAGTCCTTGACCAGCCCAGGGAAGCTCAACCGCTCCCCCTCCACGGTGTAGTCACGCAGCACGATGGAGTTGAACCGCCGGTTGTACTCATCCACCAGCCCGGCCGCCCGGGCCGGGTCCTCCCACACCCACTCACTGAACCGCTCCTGCATCAGTGCCGCCTTCTCCTGGGCGGCCGTGGTCTCGGTGGCGTTGACCACCCGGCGATTACCCTCGGGGTCGGTCGGGTCCGGGTCGGTGACCTGCACTCGACGCTGCTCGGCCAGGTTCTTGAAGATGTCCCCGGCAGCCATCCGCTCGGTACCCCAGTCGTTGCGGGCAGCGAAGACATGGCGGCTGGCTTTCACGTCCCAGTTCGCGCCACTGATCCGGTCCACCCGGGCGGAGGAGTCCTTGATGATGTGGCGCAGGAACTGCTCGTGAATCTGAGGGGACACCCACACCGCCCCGATCCTCGCCTCGATCTCATCGGCTCCCAGCGGGGCCGGCAGCACTGCTTCCAGTGCCTCAACGTTGGCTTGGAACCGCTCATCGGCGACTGAGGCGGCCCGGGCCGTGTCCAGCTTCTCGCGCACGTCCCCGGACAGGTACTCCGCACGGGTCTCATAGACCCCGTCCTCCCCTGGCACTTCATAGACCAGTCCTCCCAGGGACTCCCGCGCCCCGGCCTCATCGGTGCCCAGCAGGGCCGCGACATGGGCCAGGTCCACGGCGCCGACCGTGTCCAGGGTGACGGCCAGGGCCTCATCGGCGGTGTCCACCCCGAGCACGGGCTTGCGCGGCTGCACCTGCCGCTGCGACAGCAGACCAGCCGGAGCCGCAGTGCCGGTGCCCTCGTCGAAGTGCTCCAGGGCCAGCACGAGCGGCCCGAACGGATCATCCCCCAGCAGAGCCACCGCCGGCGGGGTGATGCGGGCCAAGATCTCTTCACCGGCCTCATTGGTGCGCCCGGTGCGGCGTTCGGTGAACCGGTTGATCGGCCCGAAGCGATCCGCATAGGCCCGGTAGCTGGCCGCCAGTTGAGCCCTCAAAGCGTCCAGCTCCGGGGTGTCATCGACGTTGGCGGCTTCCAAGGTCAGCACGGCACGGGCTTCGTCACGCAGGCCCAGCAACGCCCGAAGCTCCTCGTGCCGGGTACGTGCCACCTTCAGCGGCGCGTGCACCTTCTCGATCATGACCTGGGTGAAGCCTTCCGCACCGCGATCAGTGATGTGCCCGATCTGCTCCTGCTCCCCCGCCGGGATCAAGGCAGCGACCTCGAGCCCCTGCCCGCCACCACGCTCGGCCATTCCACGCCCAGCCGCCACGGCCTGCTCGGTGACCTCCGCCAGCTGCTCACGCAGCCGGGCCCCTGTGGCCGTCAGGTCATCCGCGCGCACGGTCAAAGTGGCGGAGCCGTACATCCCGTTGCCGATCATCGGCTCACCGAGCACCCGCTCGGGGTGGTCGAGGAAGTAGGCGTTCATCCGCCCCTGCGCCCCATTCAGTTCCACCGGGACGGTCTCCACCCATCCCTGATCCAACGGCTCCTCTCCGGGCAGACGGCGGCGGAAGATCAGCACGTCGGTCAGCGCGTCCGTGCCGGCGGCACGCCGGTGGGCGCCGGTGGGCAGACGGACCGCCCCGAGCAGATCAGCGCTCTGCGCCATCTCCCGGCGCGCTGCGGGGTTCTGCGCATCCAGGGTGGAGGCGCTGGAGAGCACCCCGACCACCCCACCGGGCCGGGTCAGGGCCAAGGACTTGAGGATGAAATGGTTGTGCATCGAGTGCCCGCCCGCGTTGTGCCGCGGATCGTGCAGGGTGTTCCGGGAGAAGGGGACGTTACCCACGGCCGCGTCGAAGATCCCACCGGGCATCCGGGTGTCGGCGAACGACTCCGTGCGGATGGTGGCTCCCGGGTAGAGGGCCTGGGAGATGGCTGCGGTGACCGGGTCCAACTCCACCCCCGTCATCTGCACCTCCTCCGGGGCCAACCCGATGAAGGTGCCGGCACCGGAACCGGGCTCCAGCACCTGCCCACCCTGGAACCCCAGACCAGTGAGGGCGCCCCAGACCTCGGCGGCGATCGCCGGGTCGGTGTAGTGGGCGTTGATGACCGTCCGGCGCGCGGCCGCGTACTCGGTCTCATCCAGCAGCTCGCGCAGCTCCGCCCGGTCGGGCTCGTACTCGGGACGGGACTCGTCGAAGATCTCCGCGACCCCGGTCGCACCCCAGGACCCCCACCGGGCCAACGTGGCGCGCTCAGCATCGGTCGCCGCCCGCTCCTCGGCCTGCAAGGTGCGCAGCACGCGCAGCGCGGCGAGGTTGGCCCTAAAGCGTGCCTGGGCACCAGAAGGGGCCAGATCGTCCTGGGCCCGGGGAACGAACCACCCCGGACCCTCAGACTCAACCGGGACTACGCCTGTTCGGCGTCCTTCCGGGCCACCTCGTCCCAGTACTGGCGGTCCTCCTGGTTCAGCTGCTCCACGACCCGCAGCATCTGAGCCACCCCGGTCTCCTCCTCGTCCTCCTCCTCCGACTCCTGCTGCACCGATTGCTCCGGGGTCAGCATCTCGGCGCGCACGATCTCCTCGGCCTGCATCTTCGACGCGTTCAGCCGACCTACCTTCTCCAGGTAGGTCTCCCCCACCGGGTCCGGGCCGGCCAGCTCCATCATCAGATCGCCCACCCGCTGGGTCGCCTCCTCCCCCAGCCTCTCGAACCACGCCTCCGGATCCGGGATTAGGGCGTACTCCTCGGGCGCGGTCGTCCTCCACGCTTCCTGAGCGAACTTGCCGTACGTATTCATCACGAACCTCCTCGGGTTCCGGGAAGAGAAAGGCATCAATGCTCAACTGCCCCTCAACTTGTTTCCTCTTGCGGTCTCGGGCCATGGGGGGATCTCCTGAGTGCGATCGGGAATCTCCCTCTCACGGTACCGGGCCACCCGTACCCATGGCGCAGGCGATGGTGGACTGAATGATCTCAGGCTTCGCCGGGATGCCTTCGGCGTGCGCTGCTCCCCGAAAAGAAGCCCACGTCTCTCACTCACCCCATGATCTCTAGCTGCCGCTTATAGCCTCGCGTGCCCACGGCGCCGGCCAGAAGATACCTGGCCTTCTGTGGGAATGGCCGAAGGCCCCTGGTCGCATGTATCAAGCCATGTGAACCAGGAGCCTTCTCGACGCCACGAGGCCCTCGTGGCCGTTGAACTTCGTCCACCACCAGCCTCTGCCGAAAGCGACCTTGGCAGCAGCTGGTCATGAACGAAGTGCCCGCAGCGTCCACCGGTGCGGCTCCGCCATCACACCTGCTGCGTGATTGTCCCCCCGGGGTTCTCACGCCCCCAACGCGTCGTGACAAAGCGCCCCGTAGTGGAGGAACGCGTCACCGGCGTCGAGTTCGACGTCCCAGGACCGACACGCTCCGTGGTGGTCGTGCGCGGCGACCGTTTCGCATGCGCCTTAGTTACGAACCGCCCCGTCTTCGAGCTACGCGCTACCGAACGCCCCTTACTCATCATGTCCATCCTTCCCGCCAGCCTCGACCGGCGACTTGGTCCGACGCCGCAGTCCGGCGTCGACTGGAACTCTAGTCGTTTCAATACTTCTCGGCAAGGGTGATGCACGGTAGTTGAGTAGTGGTAAAGTAGGCTGTGTCCGGTCCCTGGGGAGCACAATCTCTGGAGAACGGAGTCAGCATTTGCGTATCGAGTACGAGGACGAGGATCTCCGCTGCCTGGCGGAAGATCCGGGCTTCGTGCACCCCCGGCTCAGTGGGGAGCTGGTCAAGGCGTACCGCAAGAGGATCGACTCCATTTCGGCAGCCAATGATGAGCGGGATCTGAGGGCGTTGAAGTCGTTGCATTTGGAGAAGCTCCGGGGCAACAGAGACGGCCAGCACTCACTGCGCCTGAACAAGCAGTACCGGCTGATCGTCCGATTCAGGACGGAGCCGGCCGGGCGGACGACGGTGGTCATCGAGATCGTTGACTACCACTGAGTCCGACGTCCGTGGAGAGGAGAAGAGCACCATGAGCATTGCCCAGGCCTTCCCGGTTGGTGAGCATCTGGAAGAAGAGCTCGAGGCACGCGGATGGTCGCAGGCCGAGTTCGCTGAGATCATCCAGCGTCCCACCCAGTTCGTGTCTGAGGTGATCAGCGGCAAGAAAGAACTCACCCGCGAATCAGCCGCTCAGATCGCAGCGGCCTTCGGGACCAGCACCGAGTACTGGCTGAACCTCCAGAATCGGTACCTGCTGTGGCAGCAGTCCCAAGACCAGGGCCTGCAGAACCAGCTCACCGACGTCCAGCGACGCGCCCGCCTCAACGACCTGGCACCCGTGTCGTTGCTGCGTAAGCGCGGGATCATCGCCGAAGGATCTCTCGCGGACACCGAGGCACAGATCATCCAGCTCTTCGAATTGCCCACCATCGACGATGAGCCCAAGTTCAAGGCCGTCGCCCGTCGCAGCAACGAACACGAAGAGACCACCAAGCTTCAGCGAGCCTGGCTGGCCGTCATCAAGAACAAAGCCCGCAGCCAGCAGCTACCGGCCTTCGACTCGTCCGACTTCGCCGCCTTTGCCCGGCGGATTAGTCAGATGGTGGCCACCCCTGCGGCATTCGCCTCCCTTCCGGAGCAGTTCCGCGAGTACGGAGTCGCCCTCCTCTACGAGGAGAGCTTCCCCGGCTCCAAGCTCGACGGGGTGTCTTTCCTACAAGACGGAAACCCCGTCATCGCGCTGTCTGGGCGGGGCAAGAGACTCGACAAGGTCCTTTTCACGCTGCTACACGAGGTCGCGCACATCCTCAATGGCGACCTCAAAGAAGGCGAAATCCGCGTCGACACCGGCATCAACGAAACCGCCGACACCCAAGGGCTCGACGACCAGGAACGAGCCGCCGACCAACTCGCCGCAGGGCTAACCTTTCCCAATCAGGAGTTCTCCGAGCCGCCCAGCCGCGTCCGCAGCGCCTGGATTCAAGCCGAAGCAGACAAGCACCACGTCCACCCCATCGTTGTGATTGGACGCCTGCAGAAAATGGGAAACCTCGACTGGCGCACTGTGCTTGCCAAGGGGGCTCCCACTGTCGAACTACAGCTGGCCAGCTGGAAATGACATTCCTGAAGGCGGTATTTCTCGTGCTCCGGCGTGTCGGATAACCATGACGGGAAAATGGCGGAGTGTCTCACAAACGTTCCAGTAGATGGCTTCGGCCATTATGGATTATTGGGTTGTGACTCTCAACTTCATTTGGCGGGTTCTCTCACCTTCGCATGGCGGAACTCTCGGCGATTCGGAGAGCTCCGAGCTTTCGAGGTCTCTCAGGCACTGCACTACCGAGGCCCCGGCAGTACCGTGTATGTGCGAACACGTCAGCTGCTCAGCAACAATGTCTCGCCGATCTCGTCGAGGGCGAGGGTTGTGGCTCCGACGAGGAAGAGCGCGTGATCTTGCTCGCGATCAAAGCCGATCCAGCTCGAGAATCCTCCGGTACGTCCGTTATGCCAGGTGATGGTTTGTCCCTCGATTCGAGAGGTCATCCATCCCGCGCCCACGCGGTCTGCCCCGTCAGTCGAGAAGGCAGCGACTGGGTTAAGAGCGGCGGCGCCCGGTGCGAGACCGGTCAACAGCGCCCGCGCAACTTTCGCCATGCTCTTCACGTCAGTTCGAATACCACCGGCAGGCGCATATTGCAGATCGGTCCATGCCTGCTGCGGCCGCCCGTTTTCGTCTTTGCCCTGTACGGCCTGCTCATCCAGTGCCGCTTGGCCCTCTGCTGGTATGTAGAAGCGTCCCAGCTCGAGGGGTCTCGCAATGCGCTCCCGCAGCAGTTCGGCATAGTCCATTCCGGCAGCGGCAGCGAGCGCGTGGCCGAGGGCCGCAAACCCCAGATTTGAGTAAGCAGGCTCCTTCGCTCCGATCGGCACACGGCGCAGATCTTCAACAAGGTGGACGAGGGTCCTCCCGTCGAAGGGATTCCTTGCCTGGATCGTCCTGATGATGATGCGAGCTATATCTGTCATCCCCATCGGTTGTGCTGGCAGGCCTGACCTGTGCTGGGACAACTCTTCTAACGTGATGCCTGCCGCGCCGAAGCCCTGCAGCTCGAACAGTTCACCGAGCGTCGTTGTCGGAAGAACCTCTTCGCGTTCGATGGCATCGAGATAGAGCATCCCCGTGATGCCCTTATTGATTGATCCAATTTCAAATGTCGCGGCCAGCGGGGCGCCGACGGTCGCGATTCGAGAACCGCTCCGTGTCACCGAAGCGATCCCCAGGGCGTGGACGCCTCTGGTGGGCAGAAGCTCCAGCACTTGTGCGGCGAGGGCGTCGTCACCATAAACATCTGAAGCGCCGAGGAAGTGCTCAAGCTCGCCGGGGGGCCGTCGGCACCGCGCCGCAAGCGCGATTCCCGCAAGTCCTGCCACGCACAGCAGAGCCGCGCGAACGGTCGTCGTTGAAACTGGCACCACTACCCCGGATCTGAGCACTACACAGGCCGCTGTCGAAGCAGAAGATTACTTGAGGAGTTCCACACTAGCCCCGGTGATTCACGGGGATCCGCGAATTTCCGGGGGCTGATACACCGAAGTGCTTCCTGATCAGGGGAAACTGGGACTTGTCGAAGGAACCAGATCCTCAAGCAGAAAGCACTCGGTAGGTGAAGCGTAACTCGTGGTCGTCCGGCCTGTCCGTTACTGCTGATGGTGTCGGCGTGATTTCCCATGCCGGCACCATCGCGCCCCGGTTGTTGGCCGACCGCGTCGGGCTCACCGGTGAGCTGTCGCAGGCGATAGCCCGCCGCAACTTCGTCCCGGTCCACGACCGGGGCCGGGTGTTGACCGATCTCGCGGTGACACTCATCGACGGGGGTGAGGCCATCGCCGATATCGGCGTCCTGCGTCACCAGTCCGAGGCGCTCGGCCCAGTCGCCTCGGCCCCGACGGTGTGGCGCACGCTGGATGAAGTCACCGCCGGCAAGCGCAGGAAGATCCAGACCGCGCGGGCCCGCACCCGGCGGCACGTATGGGCACAGATCCCCGGTGGTATCCCGGCCTCGCCGTGTGCGGGCCGCGACCTGGGCGACACGGTGGTGCTGGATGTGGACGCCACCATCGTGGTCACCCACTCCGAGAAGGAACACGCGGCGCCGACATACAAGCGCACCTTCGGCTACCACCCGATCGGCGTGTGGTGCGACAGCACCGACGAGTTCCTCGCCGCATCGCTGCGGCCGGGCAACGCCGGGTCCAACACCGCTGCCGACCACATCGACGTCCTGGCCCAGGCGATCGCCCAGATCCCCGCCGCTCACCGGAGGGATGTGTTGATCCGCTCCGACGGCGCCGGCGCCTCCCACGACCTGCTGAACTGGGTCACCGAACAGAACCGTGTCCGTGGTCGGCGAGTGGAGTACTCGGTCGGATTCTCCATCACCGGCCCGATGCGACGAGCCATCGCGACCTGCCCCGAAGCTGCGTGGGGGCCGGCACTCAACCCCGGCGGCGACCTACGCGACGGTGCCGAAGTCGCCGAACTGACCGGACTCCTGCGCCCCGAATGGCTGGAGCGGTGGCCTGACGGGATGCGGGTCATCATCCGCCGCGAACGACCCCACCCGGGCGCCCAGCTGTCGATCTTCGAGGAGATCGACGGGTGGCGCTACCAGGCGTTCGTCACCAACACCGCCACCGGCCAGCTCCAATTCCTCGAGGCCCGACACCGGGCTCACGCCCGGGTCGAGGACCGGATCCGCCACGCCAAAGACACCGGCCTCGGCCGCCTGCCCTCACGCGAGTTCGCTGTGAATCAGGCCTGGTTGGTGGCCGTGATGCTCGCCGCCGACCTCGTCGCCTGGACACGGATGCTCGCCTGCACCGGCGACGCCGCAGTCCTGGCATTGTGCGAGCCCAAAGCACTGCGCTACCGACTCTGGCACGTCGCCGCCCGCCTGACCCGAAGTGGACGTCGACGACGCGTGAAGATCCCCGAAACCTGGCCCTGGGCCACCGCCATCGCCGCCGTCTTCGCCACGATCGCCGCGATCCCCAAACCAGCCTGACCCCACCTGCCCACCCACGAGTAGCACCACCGGAGACCCGCCCACCGGCAGCGCCAGCCGGCACCCCGTCATACCCACCTAACCGACAGCACGCAACACCAGTAGAGCTTCAACCCCCTCACGCCCCATGAATCACCGGGGCTAGAAGAAGTCGGCGACTGTTCGCCAAACGATCGTTTCTGCTACAAGTGAACCCGAGTCTGCCGGATTTGGATACGCCGAGGTGGGCGGAAGCCTGTTCTGTAGCGGAACCCAGTCCCGGAATCTGTGTTTCTGATCTACCCACCAGCGACGGGTATTGCTACATTTATCGGTATGGGCCACGCTTTCGGGTACGCGCGGGTGTCGACTGGCGATCAAGACGCTCGCCTGCAGCACGATGCTCTTGAGGCTGCTGGCTGCTACAAGGTCTTCACCGACACCGCCTCCGGGGCATTGGCCTCGCGCCCAGAGTTGGGAAAGCTCCTCGATCAACTTCGCCCGGGTGACACGCTCGTGGTCTGGCGACTGGATCGGCTGGGCCGATCGATTCGGCATCTGATCGATCAGCTGACCGAGTTGCAGGAGCGCGGAATCGAGTTTCGCTCCCTGCAGGAAAACATCGACACCGGGTCCTCGGGCGGGCGGCTTGTGTTTCACATCTTCGCCTCGCTGGCGGAGTTCGAACGAGACCTCATCTCCGAGCGCACCCACGCCGGCCTTGAAGCCGCCCGAGCCCGTGGCCGTAGAGGTGGGCGCCCACCGTTGTTGTCTGGGGACAAACTGCGCACCGCCCGCAAGCTCTACGAGCAACAAGACATGACCGTCGCCCAGATCGGCGAGGTCCTGGGGGTCAGCCGCACCACCGTCTACCGGGCGCTGCAACGCGGGGCCGACAAGCCCCCGGCTCCGCGCCGACAGAAGTCGACGACGGCGTAGCCATGAGCGGGGGCGATGAACCTCAAGGTTCAATCGGCGCCCCCACTGGTGCGAAGACTGCCGCGGCCCGATGGCAGGTCCTACGCCAACACGTGGAGAGCGGGGTCCCGCTGACCCAGTTGGCCGCAGCCGAGAAGGTCGGGGAACGCACTCTGCAACGCTGGCTCGCCGCCTATAGAAAGGGCGGGATCGCCGCACTGGCTCCGGCAACGCCAGCCAAGCGTGGGCGGCGCACCCACCCAGACCTTGTGGCCTACATCGAAGGCCTGGCGCTGAGTACGCCTCGGCCGACCACCGCGTCAATCATCCGCAAAGCCGCCACGACCGCCACCCGCCGCGGATGGCCGATGGTCTCCGCGAGCACGGTGCGGTCCATCGTGACCGGTCTGGATCCTGGGATGCTCACACTGGCCCACCAGGGCGCGGCGGCCTACCGGGACACCTACGAGTTGGTGTGGCGCCACCGAGCCGAGCGGGCCAATGCCACCTGGCAGGCCGACCACACCGAACTCGACATCCTCATCCTCGACGCCAACGGGCGGCCCGCCCGGCCGTGGTTGACCGTCATCCTCGACGACTACTCCCGGGCAGTGTGCGGCTACATGGTCTTCCTCGGCGCGCCGTCTGCGATGAACACCGCACTGGCGCTGCGGCACGCGATCTGGCCCAAGAGCGATCCGAACTGGCCGATGTGCGGCCTGCCCGATGTGCTCTACGTCGATCACGGAACCGACTTCACCAGTCACCATCTCGCCCAGACCGCCAAGGACCTGCACTTTCAGATCATCTACTCGACCATCGCCCGACCACAGGGCCGCGGCAAGATCGAGCGAATCTTCGGCACGGTCAACACCGAACTCCTTGCCGAACTGCCGGGCTACCTCACCCGCGGTCAGCGGCACCCCGAGCCGATACTGACGCTGCCCGAACTCGACACCGCCATCGGCGAGTTCATCAGTGCCAAGTATCACCGCCGCACCCACCCGGAGACTGGCGACAGCCCCTACCGGACCTGGATCGGCGACGGGTGGCTTCCCCGCCTGCCCGAGACCATCGATGATCTCAACCTGCTGCTGCTGACCGTGGCCAAAACGCGCATCGTCCGCCGCGACGGAGTGCGCTTCCAGGGCCTGCGGTACGTCTCACCGCTGCTGGCCGCCTACGTCAAAGAACAGGTCGTGATCCGTTACGACCCCCGCGACATCTCCGAAATTCACGTCTTCCACAAGAACCAGTACATCTGTAAGGCCGTGGACCCCGATCACGCATCGACCACCGTCAGTCTCAAAGACATTCAGCACGCACGCGCAGCCCGCCGACGCGAGCTACGTGGCCAGATCGCCGAACGCATTGCCGTCGTCGCCGGCCACGAAGACCCCTCGTTTCCGGCCCCGCCGGCACCGACCCCACCAGTACAGAGGAAGACGAAGCTTCGTACCTACCTGGAGGATGACTGATGTCTCCGCAACGGTTTATCGCCACCAAACAGCACCGCAGATTCGTCGAGTTCGCCGACGCCGTACGCCGGCAACACACCATTGGCATCTGCTACGGCCAAGCCGGGATCGGTAAAACACTGTCTGCCAGACGGTATGCGAACTGGCACCAAGCCGAGCGACTCCTCGAAGAATGGGGCCCACGCGATGACTCCGATTTCCCGATCTATGCCGCGCTGGCCAGGAAACGGACAGTCTTCTACACCCCCGCGGTCCTGAGCACTCCGCGTCAGGTCAGAGACGATCTCACCGGACTGACGGTCCAAGTATCTGCGTGCATCGACGAGCATCTGATCAACACCGGCGAACTGCAGGCACGACCCAGGAACCTGCGAAAGTACGTCGAGCTGATCATCATCGACGAGTCCGACCGCCTCAATGCCACCGCCCTGGAAATGGTGCGAGACCACTACGACCGCGACAACGTCGCCGTCATCTTCGTCGGCATGCCCGGGATCGAGAAGAGATTCAGCCGCTACCCGCAGCTTTACAGCCGCGTCGGGTTCGCCCACGAGTACCGGCCACTGAGCAAAGACGAGCTGCGTTTCGTGCTCGAACGTCGCTGGCCCAAGTACGGCCACCCCCTCGACCCCGACGACTTCACCGACTCTCAAGCCCTCGCCGCGATCGCACGGATCACCCGCGGCAACTTCCGCCTCGTCGACAGACTGTTCACGCAGATGGAGCGCATCATGCAGATCAACGAGCTCAACATCATCACCGATGACGTCGTCGAAGCCGCCCGATCCACCCTCGTCATCGGCATCACCTGACACCGCCAAACGAAGCTGCGAAATCCCGCCAAACGAGGTTGAGAGTCACATTATTGGGTATTTAATTACTCTCTTATTCGCAGCACTTTTGGGAGCGTTGGCGCATGCCTACTGGCCCATTGAGCTAGGCGCCGTCCGGGTTTGGTTGTACTCGTTCTCCACGAGTGCGGGTCTGGGTGGAGTCGCGGCGCTCGGAGCAGCCTCAATCGCCTACCGGGGAGTCACCCGTTCCGCTCAGACAGCCCGGGACACTGCGCTGGCGACTGCTGAGGTGCAAAGGGCTACCGCCGAGGCCGCCCAATGGTGGGAGAATGCGCGTTGGGCGTCGGACCGCCTGCTCTCCGTCTCCACCGAGGACGAAGATCTGGAAGGTGAGGACGCAACCGTGGCCATCCTCAGCGACCGCGACGCTCTTGCCGCGATTGCGGCCCTCCAGCATCTTGGTGAGAACGCCCCTAGCGATACGACGGCGGCGTTCATCCAAGAAGTTCTTGGGACCGCCTTGGGTCTGGACACTGCAGAGGACGACCAAGCAGACTTGACTAACAGTGAGGAGGGGCAGTCGTGACGAAGAGCGTTGGACGTTCCGCAAAAACGGGTCGGTTCGTGGCGAATCGACAGGCTGCAGCCAAGGCTTACATCGCGGTAGCTTCGAAACGTCACCAACCGATTCCGGATGAAGTGAAGAAAATCGCGGGCGGCACTCGTGAGAACGGCAAGGGTCGAGGCTCCGTAGCTAGGCCGACCAGCTCTTAGACGTGGGAGCCCAGCCGAGCAGACAACTATGCTCCAGGCCCATGCCCGTGGGAAGTGGCCGATAGCCGGCCATATGTAAAGCGGTGGTAGCGCTCTTCGGATTCATCGCTGTGTTCATCCATATCTGAACATCAATGATGACCTCATAGGTAACTGCAGATTTGCTCGGCGTCGCACTGGGCGGGGTCGCCTTGGGAGGCGGCCTGGTAGTGCTCGGCCACGGAAGTCCGCAGAGCGGTGAGCTCAGCGATGTGCTGGTCGAGGTCAGTGAGTTGCTGGGCGAGCTGGGCGGCTACGTGGGCGCAGGGGGCCTGTCCGGCGTCGCGGATCTGCAGGATGTTCCGGATCTCGGCCAAACTGAGTCCGGCGGCCTTGCTGCGGCGGATGAACTGCAGGCGGGCGAGGGTCTCTGGTGGGTAGTCGCGGTACCCGTTGGGACCGCGGTGCACCGGGGGCAGCAGTCCTTGCTGTTCGTAGAACCGCAGGGCTTTGGTGGTCATGCCGGCGGCTGCGGCCGCTTCACCGATCCGCACGGTGCACCTCGATCCTGGACTGTTCTGTGGCCTTCCACGGTAGAGGAAGGTTCCGGTACCGGGCACTGCCTGACCCGGAGTCGTCGGTGGTCACCCGGAGTCGGTGGTCATCCGGGTTCGGTGCGGGCGCGGTCGGTCTCCACGGCCTGCCAACTCTTGCGGGCGGCGATCAGCACCGGGTCCCACACCGGGGAAAACGGTGGGGCGTAGGAGAGGTCGATGTTCAGCAGCTCTTCCACCGGGGTCTCGTGCCACAAAGCGACGGAGAGCACGTCGATGCGTTTGGCCGCGCCTTCTTCTCCGACGATCTGGGCTCCGAGCAGTCGTCCGGTGCCGCGTTCGGCGATGAGTTTGGTGCGGATCGGTTTGGCTCCGGGGTAGTAGCCGGCCCGGGTGGTGGAGTCGACCACGGCGGTGACCGGATCGAAGCCGGCCGCCTGCGCCTCGGCCTCGCCGAGGCCGGTGCGTCCGACTTCGATGTCGCAGATCTTGGTCACGGCGGTGCCGAGCACTCCGGGGAAGGTGGCGTAGCCGCCGCCGAGGTTGATCCCGGCGGTGCGGCCCTCCTTGTTGGCGTGGGTGCCCAGCGGGAGGCTGACGTGGCGGCGGGAGACGCGGTGGAACTTCTCCACGCAGTCCCCGGCTGCCCACACCCCGTCGATGCCGGTGCGCAGCCGGCGGTCCACCGTGATCGCCCCCGTGGCCCCCAGCGGGATCCCCGCCTGGGCGGCCAGGGTGGTGTTCGGGGTCACCCCCAGCCCGAGGATCACCAGATCGGTGGGGATGGTGGCTTGGTCGGTGACCACGGCGGTGACCTTCCCGTCGGTGGTGTCGAAGCCGGTGACGGTCTCCTCCATCCGCACCTCCATCCCGAAGCCTTCCATCGCGGTGGCGATGAGCGCGCCCATGTCCGGGTCCAGGGCCGGCAGCGGGGCCGGGGGGCGTCCGATCACGGTGATGCCCACGCCCCAGGCGGACAGGGCCTCGGCCAGTTCCAGGCCGATGTAGCCGGCCCCGACCACCACGGCCCGGCCCGGCCGGTCCCGCTCCAGCACCGTGCGCAGGGCGAGGCCGTCGTCGAGGGTCTGCACCCCGTGGATGCCGGCCGCCTCGATCCCGGGCAGTGGAGGGCGGGCCGGGGTGGCCCCGGTGGCGACCATGAGCTGGTCGAAGCCCTCCCAGGCCTCCCGGCCCCGGACGAGGTCACGCACCAGCACGGCGCGCCGGTGCAGGTCTATGTCCAGGACCTCGTGACCGGTCCGGGCGTCGATGGCGTGGTGGTCGCGGAACTGCTGCGGGGTGCGCGCGATCAGTGCCGTGGTGTCGGCGACGTCCTTGCCGATGAAGTACGGGATCCCGCAGGCGGAGTAGGAGGTGTAGTGACCGCGCTCGAACGCCACGATCTCCAACTGGTCCTGGGGCAGCTGGCGGCGGGCGGCGGAGGCCGCGCTCATCCCGGCGGCGTCCCCACCGATGACGATCAATCGTTGGGCCATGGGCTTCCCCTTTCTCGAGCAGTGCTTCGGCTTGCTGTCGCCTTCTGCAGCGGATCATGCCCGGTTGCCCGGGGCGGCGCCCAGCCCCTAGACCTCGAGCTGCTCCAGTGCGGCTTGGTAGGCCTCGTGGTAGGTGGGGAATTGGGCGATCTGATCGCGCAGGATTTCCAGCGGCAGCTGCGCCCGGATGGCCAGGGAGGCGTGGTGGATCCATTCCCCCGCCTGCGGGCCGACCGCCCACGCCCCGATCAGCACTGCCCGCTCGGCGTCGGCCAGCAGCCCCAGGTGCCCGCGCGGGTCCTGCTCGTAGGTCCACGGGCGGGCGATGGCCTGGGCCAGATCCAGCTCGGTGGCGATGGCACGGATCCCGCGCTGTTGCGCCTGCTCGGTGGTGAGTCCGGCGGCGGCGATCTCCGGGTCGGCGAACACCACCCGCGGGATCCCCTCATAGCCGGCCGGGCGCGGGCGGCCGAGGATCGCGTCGGCGGCGATCCGCCCCTGATACTTCGCCACATGGGTGAAGGGCATCACCGCGGTGACATCGCCGATCGCCCACAAGTTGTCGGCGGCCCGGGCGTGCTCGTCGATGAGCACCTCGCCGTGCTCGCCCAGACGTGCCCCGGCCGCCTCCAAGCCCAGACCCTGGGTGCGGGGGGCGCGGCCGGTGCCGAAGATCACCACGTCGGCGGCCACCTCGCTCCCGTCCTCGAGGATCACCATACTGTCCGCACCGTTCCTGTGGGCCTTGGCGGCCGAGGCGCCCAGGCGGATGTCGACCCCGGCTTCGGTCAGGTAGTCGTGGACGAGCTCCCCCACCCGGGGGTCCTCCCGGCCCAGCAGCCGGTCCCCGCGGTGGATGAGGGTGACCTGCACCCCGAAGCGGGCCAGGAACGTGGCGGTCTCCACCCCGACGGCGCTGCCGCCGATGATCACCGCCCGGCGCGGTAGATCGTGGGTGGTGTAGGTTTCCCGGTTGGTCCAGGCGGTGATCTCCTCGATACCCTCGATGGGCGGAATCACGGCCTCGGAGCCGGTGGCGATGATGATGTGCTCGGCGGTGATCTCCCGGTCCCCGACCTGGATCCGGCCCGGGCCGGTGAGACGGGCCTCGCCCCGGATCACGGTCGCGCCCTGGGCGGTGTAGCCCTCGGCCTGGGCGGAGTCGTCGAGGTCACGGATCATGTAGTCGCGGTATTCCCGGGTGGACGCCCAGTCCACCTCGGCCCCGGAGACCCCGGCGGCCTTGTGCACCTCGGTGCGGGCCTCGGCCGGGCGCAGCACCGTCTTGGAAGGGATGCACGCCCAGTAGGCGCACTCCCCACCGATCAACTCCCGCTCGATCACGGCGACGTTCTTCCCCGCCGCCAGCAGCCGGCCGGCGGCGACCTCACCACCGGGACCCATGCCCAACACGGCCACGTCGAAATGTTCGCTCATGATGCGTCTCCTTCAGATGCGGTGGATCTTTCGGCTCTGCTCATCGTGGCACCCCGTCCCATCACGGGGCAGGACGCGCGGTGCCAGCCGCCGCATGGTCGCCGGGGAGGTCGGAGGGGGCCTGGGCGAGCATCTGCTCGGCCGTGCTCATGCCTCCCGGCCGGCCACCGCAGAGGCCTCGTGGCCGGTCACCGTCGTCCCCTCCTGTGCTGGGGTGGCTGGTGGGGTCCGGGCCTCAAGCGGCGCAGCAGGACAGTTTCGAGACATCGGTGCGGAAGGACTGGGCGGCGATCTTCAAACCCTCAGCCATCGTCAGATACGGGCACCACAAGGTCGCCACCTGGTCCACCGTCATCCCCGCGGACAAGATGTATACCCCGGCCGCGGCCAGGTCCCCGGCCTCCTGGGCCACCGCGGTGATCCCCACGATCCGCCCGGTGTCGGCGTCGGCGACGATCTTGATGAACCCCCGGGTGTCACGGTTCACCAGCGCCCGCGGCACGTACTCCAGGGGCAGCACCCGGCACTCACACCGGATGCCCGCCTCCCGGGCCTGCTTATCCGTCATCCCCACCGCCCCCACCGCCGGGGAGGTGAAGGTGACCCGGGGAAGGTGGGTGTAGTCGACCCGCTGCCCGGTGTCGTGGAAGGCGTTCTCCACCGCGGTGACCCCGTGGGCGGAGGCCACGTAGACGAACTCCGGGTGCCCGGTGACATCCCCGGCCGCCCAGATCCGCGGATGCGAACTCGCCAGGGTGTCCTCCACGAGGATCTCCCCCCGCTCCCCCGTAGCCACCCCCACCGTGCCCAGGCCCAGGCCCTCGGTGACCGCCCGGCGCCCGGTGGCCACCAGCAACCGGTCCGCGGTGAACTCCTGGCGCCCGGCCCGGGTGGTGGCGGCCACCACAACGCCCCCGGTGGCCGGATCGGTGCCCACGGACTCGACCGCGGCCCGGCGCACCACTGTGATGCCCTCATCGGCGAAGACCCCCAGGAGGGTCTTCGAGACCTCCGGTTCCTCCCCGGACAGCAACCGGGAACGGACCAGCACCGTGACCTGCGAGCCCAGCCGGGCGAAGAGCTGGGCCTGCTCCAAAGCCACATAGCCGCCGCCGAGCACGATCATCGACTCCGGGACCTCCGGCAACTCCATCGCCGTCGTGGAGGTGAGGTAGTCGACATCCTCCAGCCCGGGAATCGGCGGAGCCCACGGGGCCGAGCCGGTGGCCACCAAGTAGTGCCGGGCCCGCACCTCCTCCACGGCCCCGCCCCCACCGGTGATCTCCAGCACCGGGTCCTGGGCCGTGCCGGTGAAGGCGGCCTCCCCTCGGCGCAGGTCCCACCCGTAGTCGGCGATCAGATCCACGTACTTCTCCGAACGCATCCCCTCCACCAGCCCGTCCTTGCCCGCCATCAGCCCCGGCATGTCCACCGGGCCCGCGGAGGCGGCGAGCCCGGGAAACCGACCAGGCGCCTCCAGGGCCACATGGCGGGCGGCCGCAGCAGCCAGCAACGCCTTCGACGGCACACACCCGGTGTTCACACAGGTGCCCCCCACCGTGGACCGCTCCACCATCACCACCCGTTGGCCCAGGCTGGTCGCCCGGATCGCCGCGGCGAAAGCACCACCACCAGAACCGATGATGGCCAGATCCGTCTCGATCACTGCCGTGTCAGCCATGACAACCTCCGCAACTCGGTGAGGAACACTTCCACCGGAAACTTTCCGCGCGCCTTTCTCCGACCCAGCCTGCACCTTCCCCCACAGGGGAAGGTCAAGGTGGCGCTGCGACAACAGCCCCCTGTCGGTGCCGGCTGAATACAGACCCTCGGGCGCCGGGCGGGTTCAACGGTGGGTTCACCCCAGGCTCATGGCCCCATCAGCATCAGCCTGGTCGGCCCTGACGTGGCGATCCCGCCCAAAACGCAGGACGCCCACTGAGCCGTCCCGACCGCACTACTCAGCTCCTCAGGATGGCCGGCCGATGGTCAGCTGCCGTCGGTGGTGATCGTAGTGCTGAGTGCCGTAGTGGTAGATCTCGGCCAGGCTCATCCAGTCCCGGAAGTACGGGTCCCAGGACACGGGCATGTGCATCCCACGGGCCAGTGCGGCCGCGGGCTCGGCGGCGAGCTGGGCCTGCAGGACCTCGACGGTGCGGTCGAACCACCGGATCAGCCGCGGACCGTGGATCACCCGCGCGGCCCCGCGGTCGCTGAAGTAGTTGAAGAGGTGGAACGGACGGGTGCCAGCCTCCAGTGTCCGGGCGAAGATGCGGCTGACCGGCTCGGGGAGCCGGCCCATCAGGCGCACCAGCGGCAGCAGGCGCCAGACGATCAGGTAGCCGAAGAACATGTGGAACAGCAGCTGCCCGTTGGTCCACCGAGTGCCTGACGAGAGATGGTGCACATCCGCAGGGGTCGCTTTAATGATCAGGGCGTGGAAGTCCGCGCGGACCCGCTCCAGCTCCTCATGGATGGTTCCGGGGGTGATGGGCGCGCTATTCATCGGCTGTTCCTGGAAGTGATGTCGCTGCCGGGAGCGTTCTGGGCATTGCCTGGCTTGTGGGCGATAAAACGTATGACCCGACCGCCGAAGGACAGCCGGAGGGCGAGTGGGGCAAGGCCGGCCTGGTCGAAGACTGGTCCGAAGGCTTCCGGTTCGATGAGCCGGTGCGGTGACCGGTCGGCACGGTGCACCAGGGATGCCATGGGTGAGGCCAGCAGGTCGTATCCCACGAAGGCCCCGCCCGGTCGCAGGACTCGGGCCGCCTGGGTCACCGCGTGTTCCCACTCGATGACGTGGTGGAGCATCAGAAAGCTCAGAATCGTGTCGAACGACTCGTCCTCGAAGGGCAGCCGAGTGGCATCGGCCTGACGCGCCTGGACCAAGGGGTGTCCGGCCAGGCGGTCCTGCGCGGCCTCGACCATCACCGGGTCGGCATCGGTCATGGTGAGCCGCACCCGGGGATGGGCTCGGGCGATGGCCTCGGCCATCGCACCGCTGCCTCCACCGATCTCCAGCACGTCCCCGGTGACGGGGAACCCCTGGGTCGCCCAAGGAACCATCCGCCGGGCCACAAGGCCCCATGGCGCGCTGCGACAGAAGGAGGCCTCTAAGGCGGACATCCTCGGCATGGTTTCCACCTTTCGGCGTACGCATCGTGTGCGCCGAGCCTAGTTCCACGATCGACGGTAGTGAACCGTTTAGGCAAAGGATGGGGGCGACCTGGCCATTCACACCGCCCGGGGGAGCCGGGGTCCCGTCGCAGGGCTGAGCTCAGCAGGCGGATGGGTTAGAGGCCGAAGGCGCCGCCTTCGAGGAGGATGACCACGCCCAGGCCGATCAGCACGATCGGGAACAGGATGTGTTCCCATCGTTCCAGGACTTCGGCGATGGGTTTGCGGGTGGCCACGTACTTGGCGATAGCCACCAGCACCGCGACCATGGCCAAAAAGGCGATGCAGTAGGCCACCATCGCGGTGGGGCCCACGGTGACGAATACGGGCACGTAGACCCCGATGTTGTCCCCGCCGTTGGCGAAGGTGACTGCGGCGACGGTCCAGATGCTGACCTGTTTGCCGGCGACCTTCCCCTCGTCATCGTCGTCGTCCTCGTCGCTGCGCCAGACCTTCCAGGCCGCGATGAGGCCGAGGATCAGGGGAATGAGGCCGAAGTAGGGAATGGCCTCGGGCGGCAGGAAGGTGCTGGCGCCCAGGGTCACCAGCACGGAGGCGACCAGGATGCCGCCGAAGCCCACGTACTGGCCGATCCCGATTTTGGCGGTAGTGCCACGGGCTCCGGCTCCGCGGGCGAAGAACAGGGAGAGCACGATGATGTCGTCGATGTTGGTGGCCGCGAACAGGCCGATCGCCTGCAGCACGGGGGAGATGAGTTCCATAACCTGTCTTTTCTTAGGTGGGGAGAATCGCCGACCGGGACCTGGCGTGCTGCGCTGTGTCGGGCGGCCGAGTGCGCAGGCAAGGGAAGGCTGCCGGGAGCCGATGCCCCGGGCACCATCACCGGGGCACTGTCACCGGGTATGGGTCGCGGCGCCCGTCATGGGCACCCGAAGGCGCACCAGCACCCGCTTTCACCCTCAGTGCGTGGGCGGGCCAGGTGAGGGTGATGTATTTGTCAGTGTTCTTGGGTGGAGGTGCCGTAGGCGGGACACAGCGCGACCTGGGAACCGGTGGCTGCCAGCAGGGTCTCGGCGGCGGCGAGCACATCCATCAGCTCCGGGCGGGTCAGAGCGTAGAAGATCTGCCGCCCCTCGACGCGTCCGGCCACCAGCCCGCACTCGCGCAGGCAGGCCACATGGGCCGAGACGGTGGATTGAGCCAGGCCCGTTTCCTCCACCAGGTCCCGCACTCGAGCTTCACCGCCGGCCAGGCGCCCCACGATGGCCAGGCGAGTGGGATCGGACAGGGAGTGAAACAGGGCCACAGCCGGGGCCAGGCCGGTCGTACAACTAGTGTTCGTCATGACCCGATCCTATCGCCTAATTCCGATTGATTGGACGGGGTGGATCTGACGTTGCCCGCAAGGGACGGTGCAGGGCCTTTTGTCCAGGGAATGGTGGGTCTCGGGCTGGAGACTACCTCGACCCGAGCCTACCCGGCAGAGAAGCTGTTGTGGCCGCCGTGCAGGGGCCCGAGATAGTCATCGGCTCGGTGCGACGGGAGGCCCGGGGGCCTCGCCTGCGGTGGCTGTGGCCAAAGAGCGGCGGGCATGGGCGTGACGAGTGAAGGCCCGGGGCGGGACCCGTGGTGGCCTGAGTCAGGGCCGCCGAGGAGGTCTCGGCGGCCCTGACGTTACGCGATGAGCAGGTGGGGGCTATTCGGCGGAGATGTCCTGGGGGCGCGGAGCCAGCAGCGTACCCAGGATCAAGAGGCCCACCCCGGTGGTGACGAAGACGTCGGCGAGATTGAAGGTGGGGAACCACCCGGTGTGCAGGTAGTCCACCACCCCTCCCCCGTCGAGGCGGTCCAGGAAGTTTCCGATAGCGCCCCCGAGCATCAGGGTCGCTCCGGTACGGGCCAGCCCGGTCAGGGTGGGTGTCGCAACGAGCAAATACCAGATCAGCCCGGCGATGATCGCCCCGGTCGCGGCGATGATGACCCAGGAGGGCAGGGCCGCCCCGAGGCTGAAGGCCACCCCGGTGTTGTGGTGCAGCTGCAGCGTGAGCGGCCCCAGATCTACCGTGGTCCCGTCGGTGAGACGGGCTGAGGTCACGGCTTTGAGAATCAGATCGACGGTGGCCAGCGCCGCTGCCCCGGCCAGCAAGAGGGTCCGGGACCGGCGAGCAGATCGGGACGAAGGGCCGACCTGCCCGGCGACGGGGGCGCTCATGCGGCCGGTTCCAGAGCCGGTGCGGGCTGGGTAGTGGGCAGCTGGGTGCGGCGGGAGATCCGCCCGGCGCGTACCCCGTTGGCGATGATCAGGATTTCGGCCACCTCGTGTACCAGCACCACCGCGGCCAACCCGAGGATCCCAAACAGGGCCAGGGGGATCAGCACCGCGATCAGCGCCAGGGACACCCCGACGTTCTGCAGCATGATCGAGCGGGTCCGCCGGGCGTGCTCGAGGGCTTGGGGCAGGTGGTGGAGGTCCTCGCCCATCAAGGCGATGTCGGCGGTCTCGATGGCCACGTCGGTGCCCATTGCGCCCATGGCGATGCCGATGTCGGCGGTGGCCAGGGCGGGGGCGTCGTTGACGCCGTCACCGACCATCGCCGTGGGGCGTTGCGCCTTGAGGGTGCGGATGATCTCGGCTTTGTCCTCCGGGCGCAGGTCGGCGTGGACCTGGGTGATGCCGGCGGCCTCGGCCAGGGCATGGGCGGTGAGGGTGTTGTCCCCGGTGAGCATCGCGGTGGTGTATCCGGCGCGGTTGAGCCGGGTGATCACCTCTCGGGCCTCCGGGCGCAGCTCATCGCGCACCGCGATCGCCCCGATGACACGCCCGTCCTGCTCGATGAGCACGGCCGTGGCCCCGGAGCGCTGCATCCGCTCGATCTCGGCGACCAGGGGCCCCGGGTCGATCCACCCGGGCCGGCCCAGCCGCAGGCGGGCGCCGTCCAGGGTGCCGTAGAGCCCGGCCCCGGGCACGGTATCCACCTGGGTCACCTCGGCCCGCTCAGGTGTGGCGGCGAGGATGGCCCGGGCCAGGGGGTGTTCGCTGCGGGCCTCCAACCCGGCGGCCAGTCCCAGCACCTGCTGCCGGGTCACCCCGCCAGTGGTGGCGACCTCGATGACGGCCGGGTTGTTGCGGGTGAGGGTGCCGGTCTTGTCCAGGGCGATGGTGCCGATCTTGCCCAGGGTCTCCACCGCGGCCCCGCCCTTGATCAGCACCCCGATGCGGCTGGCGGCTCCGACCGAGGCCACCACGGTGACGGGCACCGAGATCGCCAGGGCGCACGGGGAAGCGGCGACCAGCACGACCAGGGCGCGTTCGAACCACAGGACCGGCTCCCCCACGATGAACCCGTAGGCGATGATCAGGGCGGCGACGATGAGGATGCCCGGCACCAGGCGTTTGGCGATCGCATCGGCCAGTCGCTGGCCGGGGCCTTTGCGGGACTGCTCGGTCTCGACGATGTGCACGATCTTCGCCAAGGAATTGTCCTCGGCGGTGCTGGTGACTTCCACCTCCAGCGGGCCGGTGCCGTTGATGGACCCGGCGTAGACCTCCGCGCCGGGGCCGGCCTCCACGGGCACGGACTCCCCGGTCAGCGCCGAGGTGTCCAAGGAGGTGCGCCCGGTGAGGATCCGCCCATCGGTGGCCACCCGCTCCCCGGGCCGCACCACCATCCGGTCCCCCAGTACCAGCTCAGCCGGGGGCACGGTGACCTGCACCCCGGCCCGGAGCACCGTGGCCTGATCCGGGACCAGCTCCAGCAGCGCGCGCAGCCCGCGCCGGGTGCGCGCCACCGAGTACTCCTCCAGGGCCTCGGCGATGGCGTAGAGGAAGGCCAGCATCGCCGCTTCCTCGATCTGCCCCAGGGCGACCGCTCCGACGGCGGCGATGGTCATCAGGGTCCCGACCCCGATCTTGCCCCGGGCCAGCCGGCGCAGCGTGGAGGGCACGAACGTCCATCCGGCCGCCAGCAGCGCGCCCGTCTCCAGGCTCAGCGCCACCCACAGAGGAACCCCGGCCAGCGACAGGATCCAGCCGGCCAGCAGCAGCACCCCGGCCGCGGCGGCGAACCGGACCTCGCGCACCTGCCAGAAGCCCTCGGCCTCCTCCCCGGCCTCACCGGTTTCGTTCTTCTCGTCGCTGCATCCGCAGGCATCGCTCATCGGGTGATCTCCTGAATCTGGGGGGTGTCACGGGCATCCAGCCCGTAGTTCGGGCACAGACTCACGGCGTTGCCGGTGGCCGCCAGCAGCACCTCAGTGGCGGCCAGCACGTCCATCAGCTCCGGGCGGGTCAGCGAGTAGTACACGCTGCGCCCCTGCGCCCGACCCTGCACCAGCCCGCAACCACGCAAGCACGCCACATGGCCGGACACGGTCGACTGGGCCAGCCCCAGCTCGCTGGTGAGATCACGCACCCGCACCTCCCCGGAAGCCAAGCGCTGCACAATCGCCAGCCGGGTCGGGTCACTGAGGGAGTGGAACAACGCCGCCGCCGGATCCAACACCTCACAAGGGGCATCCGGAACATACTCTGAAATCGTCATGGACCGATGATAACCGTGTTTTGGGCTGACAGTGGTCATGTGCGGTAGTCTCAGGGCGCCCCCTGGCCCGAGGAGATGGTGATGACGATTGGCGGCTACTTCGTCGAGACGGTGAACTCCGGGGCCCTGCTCATCGCCGTGCCCTTGGCGGTGATCGCCGGGATCGTCTCTTTCATCTCCCCGTGCATCCTGCCGTTGGTGCCCGGCTACCTCGGCTACGTCTCCGGGCTGACCGATCCGACCCGGGCCGACAACCGGCGGCGGGTGCTGGCCGGGGTGGGGCTGTTCATCCTGGGTTTCGCGGCCGTGTTCACTGTCTACGGGGCGGCCTTCGGCGCCATCGGGGGCTGGTTGGTGCGGTGGCAGGATCCGCTGATGCGGGTGTTGGGGGTGTTCGTGGCGCTCATGGGCCTGGTGCTGGTCGGGAAGTTCCCCTTCCTGCAGCAGACCAAGAAGCTGTCCTTCCAACCCCGCACCGGCATCGCCGGCGCCCCGCTGCTCGGGGTGGTCTTCGGCCTGGGTTGGACCCCCTGCATGGGCCCGACCCTGAGTGCGGTGCTGGCGCTGAGCACCACCACCGGCGGGGCCTGGCGCGGAGCCCTGCTGGGCTTCACCTACTGCCTGGGCCTGGGCATTCCATTCGTGCTGGTCGCGGCCGGGCTCAACTGGGTCACCACGACCCTGAGCTACATCCGCCGCAACATCCGCACCTTCAACATCGCCGGCGGCTCCGTACTGATCGCCGTGGGGCTGCTGATGGTGACCGGGATCTGGATGCAGTGGATCTATCAGCTCCAAAGCCTCGCCGGCACCTTCATCACTCCTGTCTGAGCCCGGGAGAACATCCCCGGCTTGTGACGCACCGAATCCCAACACCCACCGATTCACCACACCACCACCCAGGAGCACACCATGGCGAAGATCTACCACGACGTCACCGAGATCGTGGGCAGCACCCCGCTCGTCCACCTCAACCGGCTCGACGAGGGCCTGCCCGGCAACGTCGCCGTGAAGCTGGAGTTCTACAACCCGGCGAACTCCGTCAAGGACCGCATCGGGGTCTCCATCGTCGACGCCGCCGAGAACTCCGGGAAGCTCAAGCCCGGCGGCACGATCGTCGAGGGCACCTCCGGCAACACCGGCATCGCCCTGGCCCTGGTCGGCGCCGCCCGCGGCTACAAGGTGATCCTCACCATGCCCGAGACCATGTCCACCGAGCGGCGGGTCATGCTCCGCGCCTACGGCGCCGAGATCGTCCTGACCCCCGGTGCCGAGGGGATGCGCGGAGCGGTCGAGAAGGCGCAGGAGATCGTCGGCTCCAGTGACAACGCCGTCCTCGCCAGCCAGTTCGCCAACGAGGCCAACCCCGCGATCCACTACCGGACCACGGGCCCCGAGATCTGGGAGGACACCGACGGCCAGGTCGACGTCTTCGTCTCCGGCGTGGGCACCGGCGGCACCATCACCGGCGCGGGCCGCTACCTGCGCGAGCAGAAGCCGGACATCCGCCTGGTCGTCGTCGAGCCGGTCGACTCACCCCTGCTCACCGAGGGCAAGGCCGGCCCGCACAAGATCCAGGGCCTCGGGGCGAACTTCGTCCCCGACAACCTCGACCGGGACATCTACGACGACGTCTACGACGTGAGCGTCGAGGACTCCGTGCGGGTCGCCCGGGAGCTGGGCACCAAGGAGGGCATCCTCGGCGGGATCTCCTCGGGCGCCATCGTGTGGGCCGCCCTGCAGGATGCCGCCAAGGAGGAGAACCGCGACAAGTTGATCGTGGCGGTTGTGTGCGACTACGGGGAGCGCTACATCTCCACCCTGCTCTACGAGGACATCCGCGGCTGAGGCCCTGCCAGGGTTGCCGACCCACATCACCGATCCGCAGCTGCCGCAAGCCACCACCAAGGCCGAGCTGATGGCCCGCGTGCTGGCCGAAAACGGCCTGGGGCACGTGGGTCTCGCCCTCGATCTGGAGTCCCCGTAGCTGTCCGCCGGAGGAGAACCGCGCGTGGTCATTCCCTGGAGTCCGCCCTAACCGCGGCACCTCCGTCTCGGGCCGCATCGCCATTGCCCGGAGAGCCAATGCCCCCGCAGCCGGTGGTCGCCGCCCCGACGGCAACGGTGATTCCCGTTGCTATGATCGACGTATAACGATCATCTCTGAGTGTGCCGGCGTGCGCCCCAGGCCCTCGACAACAGGCCCGCCGTGTTGCGCTCAGAGGCCTATCGGCTTCCCGGTTCATCGTTTCCGGGGTCAGCCCCTACCCGTCCCCGAGCCCGTTTCGACCCTGAGGTGAAATGCCCGTGCCCTCGAACTCTTCACTGCCCACCCACCCGTCCCGCCGCCGTGTGCTCTCCTTGGCCGGTGCAGGAGTCCTCGGGGTGGTCATGGCCGGCTGCGGTGCGGAGGAAGATCCCCTGGCCCAACAGGCCAACACGGGAGACGAGAAGGGCTACATCGCCGGGGACGGCACCGTCTCGGAGTACGCCCCGGATCAGCGGGGGGAGCCGGTGCAGTTCAGCGGCACCCTTTTCGATGGGACCGAGCTCTCGGCCGAGGACTTGCGGGGGAAGCCCGCGCTGCTGAACTTCTGGTACGCGGCCTGCCCTCCGTGCCGGGTGGAGGCCCCGGACCTCGCCGAACTCGCCCAGCAGTTCGAGGGGCAGATCGCCTTCTACGGGGTAAACCTGCGCGATGATCAGGCCACGGCCGAGGCCTTCGAGCGGACCTTCGGGATCCCGTACCCCTCCTTCGAAGACAAGGACGGGAAGGTGGTGATGGCCCTGAACGCCTATGTGCCCCCGCGGGCGGTGCCCACCACGCTGGTGCTCGACGCCCAAGGCCGGGTCGCAGCCCGCATCCTGGGGATCGCAGACCGGTCCATCCTCGAGACCCTCCTCGAGGACACGGTGGCCGAGACAGCATGACTTCCGGCACCCCCTCCGCCGTCCCCGCACAGGGAGCTGAAAGGTCACCATGAGCACCACTAGCAGCAGGCAGAGCACCCCTGAGGACACCCCCGGCAGGGGCCCCCGAGGCTCATCGCCCACCGGACCCGGCAAGAACCCCGGGGATGTCGAGCTGCCGGCGCTGGGGCCGGTCGGGATGGCCCGGTGGGCGTGGGCGCAGCTGACGAAGATGAACACCGCCCTGTTCCTGCTGCTGTTGCTGGCGGTGGCGGCGGTGCCCGGCTCGACCTTCCCGCAGCGGATCCAGGACACGGGTGCGGTGGCCGACTACATCGATGCCAACCCGACCCTGGGCCCGTGGCTGGACCGGCTGCAGTTCTTCGACGTGTTCTCCTCCGTGTGGTTCTCCGCGATCTACATCCTGCTGTTCGTCTCCTTGGTGGGGTGCGTACTGCCCCGGGCGGGCAAGCACTGGCGGGCCTGGCGGGCGCAGCCCCCGCGCACCCCTAAACGGCTGGAACGGCTGCCCGAGCACCGCCGCCTGGTCCTCGGTGGGCCCGCGGACGCCCCGGCCCCGGACGAGGTCGTGGCCCAGGCCGCCCGCCTGCTGGGCAAGCGCGGCTACCGGGTGGCCGTGCGCGACACAGGAGGACCGGCACCGTCGGTGGCCGCCGAGCGGGGAATGTGGAAGGAGGTCGGCAACGTCGTCTTCCACCTGGCGCTGCTGGGCGTGCTGGTCTCCGTGGCCGTGGGGTCCCTGTTCGGCTTCAAGGGCCAGAAGATCCTCGTGGAGGGCGATTCGTTCGCCAACTCGTTGATCAACTACGACGCGTTCATCCCGGGCACCAACTACGACCCCGACCAGCTGGAGCCGTTCTCCCTCACCCTGGAGAACTTCGAGGTCGAGTTTTACCGCGACACCGCCGTTCCCAGTCAGTATGGGACTCCGGTGGACTTCACCGCCGAGGTCACCGTCCAGCAACCCGGAGGACAGCCGCGGCAGGAGACCCTGAAGGTCAACGCCCCGGTCAACGTCGACGGGGTGAAGTCGTTCCTGATCGGCAACGGCTACGCCCCCCTGATCCGGGTGACCGACGGCAACGGCGACGTCGCCTTCGAGGGGCCGGTGGTGGGCATTCCTTCCGACGGGGTCTACACCTCTTCACTCGTGCTCAAGGTCCCCGACGCTGCCCCGGACCAGCTAGGCTTCACCGGCCTGCTGCTGCCCACCGCCGTCACCGGGGCCGATGGGCTCCCGCGGTCGGCGGATCCGGGACTGGCCAACCCGAAGCTGATCCTGTCCTCCTACTCCGGGGACCTCGGACTGGACTCCGGAGTCCCCCAGAACGTGTACGCGCTTGACGTCGAAGGGCTCACCGAGCTCAACGGCATGCTCACCCCCGATGGGCCGATCACCCTGGATGCCGCGGGCCCGGTCTACGAGCTGCCCCAGGGCAAGGGCAGCATCGAGTTCCTCGATGTGAAGCGCTACGTGGGCCTGGATATCGTCTACGACCCGGGACGGACGGGCGCCTTCGTGTCCTTCGTGCTGGCCTTCACGGGCCTGTTGATGTCGATGTTCATCGCCCGCCGCCGCCTCTGGGTGAGGGCCTCGAAAGGCGTCGACAAGGACGGGGCCCCAACCACAATCCTGGAGTACGGTCTGCTGGCTCGCGGGGAGGACCCCCGGCTGGCGGCCGAGGCGCAGCGGCTGGGCGAGCTGTTCACCCAGCAGTGGGGCACCGCGCCCCCGCCCGCTGACGCTGCCGCACACCCCAAAACGAGCAGGGCCCACAGCGGGCCGGCCCACACCTGAGAGGACATCACCGATGACCGTCAATGAGGACCTGGGCGCCTGGAGCCAGTTGTTCATGCTCCTGGCCGCCATGACCTACCTGGTGGCCTTTGTGGCCTTCGCCTGGGACATGGCCTCCCACTCCAAGATCCTGCGCAGGGCCCGACCCGAGCAACACAACAGATCGGAAGGGCAACTGGTCGGCGCGGCAACCACTGCCACGGTGAACACGGTGGAGGCCGATGATTCCCGGGCCGGGCTGGGCACCGGTGACCGCGGCCGCGGGTACCCGGCCTCCGCCCAGTCGGTGCTGGCCGAACACGTCGCTGACTCCTCCATGCGCTACACCGGGACCCGCCGCCCAGCGGCCCAGGCGGCCGTGACCGTCATGGTCCTGGCCTTCGCCCTGCACGCCGTGGCTGTGATGGCCCGGGCGGTGGCCGCCGGACGGGTGCCCTGGGGCAACATGTACGAGTTCGCCACCACCGGGGCACTCGTCGTGGCCGGGGTCTACCTGGGTGCGCTGCTGCTGAGGGACCTGCGCTTCGTGGGCACCCTCGTCACCGGGCTCGTGGTGATCATGCTCACCGCCGCCACCATCGGCTTTCCCACCCCGGTGGGCCCGCTGGTCCCCGCGCTGCAGTCCTGGTGGCTGGTCATCCACGTCTCCATCGCCGTGGCCGCCTCCGGGATCTTCACCATCACCTTCGCCATGGCCGTCCTCCAACTGCTGCAGGCCCGCCGGGAGAAAGCCATTCTGGCCGGTGAGGCCCCCGGCATGGGCTTCCTGGGCATGGTGCCCTCCGCCCAGGCGCTGGAGAACCTGTCCTTCCGGCTCAACGCGATCGGCTTCGCGTTCTGGACCTTCACCCTGGCCGCCGGCGCGATCTGGGCCGAGCAGTCCTGGGGCCGCTACTGGGGCTGGGACGTCAAAGAAGTCTGGACGTTCGTGATCTGGGTCGTCTACGCCGCCTACATGCACGCTAGGGCCACCCGCGGCTGGACCGGCACCCGCTCAGCCTGGCTGTCCATCGTCGGATACTTGTGCGTCATCTTCAACTTCGCCGTCGTCAACACGGTCTTCACCGGCCTGCACTCTTACTCCGGGCTGTAACCCCGGCGGCGTAGACCGCCAGCTACGGGGCGGGATTCGTCGTGATCCAGCAGGGAACGGATTGCAGAAACAGGCACGGAAAGAACCCATGGGCCGCTGCCCCGCGGCGCTGGGGCGCGCATCAGGGATACTCCCGGCGCCGCCCTGCGATGGCGTCCCGATCACGGCACCCCGCCCCAGCACTTCCTTGATTTCCGGGCCTGAGAAGGACCCCTTTCGCAGCGCCCATCCAGGCACCACCACGGCCAGGCGGATATCTTCTTGGCGCATCGACCGGCCGGTGCCGGTGCCCGGTACTCAGACATCCAGCAAAGGTCACCCGTGAAGCGCTCTGCCACCATCACCGCCCTCGTCCTGGGGTGCGCTCTGGTGCTGCCCGGATATACCGGCAGCATCGAAGAAGCAGCCGAGGAGAAATCCTCCGGAACTTCTTTTGCTGCAAGCGGAGTCAGCGCCCTGGAGGCGGTTGGCATTCACCTAAGACTTCCCCCCAGTAACATGCACGCGAACCATGTGCCGGAGTGAATCGCACCAGGTCCCGTGGAGGCTCTGTCCCAGGTTTCGCCCTATCAGCGGCCGCTGGCTCCGGCCAGGAAGAAGAGAACGGCGGCAGTGCACAGGAGATATGCGATCAGAGCCCCACCGAGCATGACGACATCGCGGAGGATGAACCCGTAGGAGTCGTGGCGTTCGCGGCGGTAGCTCAGAACGGCGAAGAGCACCGGCATGAGCGCAACGAAAGCCATAACGGTGAGCACGACCGGGTAGTTCTGCACCGGCACGGTCACGATCGCCAGAGGCAGCACCGCAAGCGTGAAGGTCATGGTGTGGTCGGCGAAGACGCTGGTGATCCCGCTGGTCACCTGCCCACTGCGGACCACGGACCAGGTGGTGAACACCTGCGGCAGAGCAGTCATGAACGCGGTGATGAACAGCCCGCTGACCAGCGGTGCCAGGCCAAGCGCTGAACCGATCTGCTGGGTTCCGGTGACGAGGACGTAGGAACCCACGGCAAGTGCGGCTACACCGCCGAGCGTCAGCAGGGTCTGTTTCCCCGACCACGAGACCTGACCACGTTCACCACCACGACCGCGGAAGAGGGCCTGCCCGAGGTAGATGACGTATGCGACCACGGCGATCAAGCCATCGATCGGCTGCAACCCTCGCCAGGCCGGAGGCAGGATGAGCACCGCGAACAGGGCGACGACGGCAAGGTAGGGCAGTGCATCGATGAGCACCGCGCTCTTCTCGATCCGCAGGCCCTCGCCCTGCTCGGCAGGTTTCTTGTCGCTGGTCGCCCGGTTCTTCCGAAACGCCGCGTAGCCGACCGCGACGGTGATCGGGATCGAGACCACGGTGGAGCCGAGCATGCTGCCCAGTCCGACCGCTCCGGCCCCGGTGGCCGCGCTGACGACGTTGATGCCGACATCGGGGCTGGCGCTGCCGAGAGCGACCAGTGGGCCGCCGGCGGCGCCGGTGAACCCGTACCGCTGCCGTACCGCCTTCAGGGGAGCGGCCAGCTGCTCAGCGCCCCAGCGGGTGGCGAATGCCGCCAAGACCAAGCCCACCACCCACACCCACGTCATCGCGGCCCTCCCCCCACCGTTGCGCTCGACGGTACGGAGCGCACGTCGGAGATCACGAATCCGCTGGATGGCAGGGTGGGCATGCGACGCAGGCTGATCCGCAGATCCTGGGACGGGACGTCATAGGTCATCTCCCGCGTCAGGATGGCCAGCGCCGCCTTCATCAGGGCGATGGTGATCCACTCCCCCGCGCACCGGTGGCCGATGTGGTGATCCCCGCCGCCTTGTGGGATGAGACCGTAGGCGCCGCCGTCCCAAGTGGTGAAGCGGTCCGGATCGAAGATCTCGGGGTTCTCCCACAGGTCGGGGTGGTGGTTGGTGCCGTACAGGTCCAGGAGCGTTCTACGCCCCTGGGGGAAGTGCACGCCCTGCCAATCGAAGGCAGTGCGCACCCGAGCACCGACCATCGGGAAGAAAGGATAGAAGCGGCGGACCTCCTGAACGAACAACTCGGCGTCGCGGTCACCGCCCTGGCGCAACCGGCTTCGCCACTGGGGGTGCTGGTGCAGGGCCAAGGCCGCGAAGATGATGAAGCGGTCGACCGCGACCGTGGGACGCACGAGGTTGAGCAGCTCGACCGCGGCAATCCGGCTGCCCAACAGCTGCCCACCAGGCTCGCGGTGAGTGGACACGACCTGCAAGGCGCTGCCCTCCGGGGCAGCGTGCTCCCCGCGGCGTACCCGATCCACCAGGTCCGCAATGGCTTGTTCGGCCCCGTGGCGGGCGCGCCGGCCCCGCCAGTGCCGGGGACCGACCGCAGCGGGAGCCTCGATCATGGCGTGCAAGGACTGGGTGCGGCCCCTGACCTGGGACTCGGTGACGGGGACACCGACCCAGCTACTGACCGCCTGGCACAGGATCTGCCCGACCTCCTCGTACAGCACGATGCGGTCAGCGGCTTCCCACCCGATAATCCGGGCTCTCCAGCCGTCGGCGACCAGGCCCGTCAAAGTACGGATGTCGTGCGGGGTCATGAGATCCATGAACATCTGCTTGCGCGCCCGGTGGGTCTGTCCGTCTAGGCCCTGCACGCCACCGACACCGAGCAACGTCTTCTGCACCCGCATTGGGAAGGCACCTCGTCGCTGGAACCGGTCGGCGTCGTAGAAGACCTGCGCGGCCTCCGCACCGCGCAGACACACCGTCGGCTCCAGCAGCAGGCGGGTCTGGAACACATCGGTTCCGTACCGTTCACACCGCCGGGACACGAACTCATAGCCCTGCCAAGCCAAGGCCAGAGTGCTGTCCATACTGAGGTCGTACGCCATGCGTCCCATCAGGACTCCCTCTCACGGTGGACTCGCGGCATCGTGGCCTCGGACCTCGGACCTCGGACCTCGGACCTCGGAAAGCATGATCGCGACTGAAGGATGACATTACCCTGGCGAGGTACCAACGTCAGATGCCGATCGAAGCGCTACAGCGGTAATACCTTCCAAGACGGGATCCCGAGCCCCTGCGATGGCGACCTGATGCAACGCGTCCGACCGGACGCGGCCGGCGATCACCCGATGTCTGTCAGCGGAACATGGGCCACGGATGATGAGTCTGATGGGCAAGCTGGGTCTGACACCGTCGACGGTGTCGACCCCCGTGGGAGCACCGCGACCGGTGGGTGTCAGAGGCCGGTGAAGGCGGTGAAGAAGCGGAAGAACACCGAGGCGGCCACCGCGACGTAGGTGATGGCGACCAGGGTCCAGGCCCAGTCGGCGGCGAAGCGGGCCAGCCCGGGCGGGGCGGGGATGATGCCGTGGACCATGTTGCGGATGGTGAGCAGGATGGTCAGCGGGATCATCGCCGCCCACACGATCATGCAGTACAGGCACAGGATGTAGATGGAGAACAGCGCCTGGGACCACAACCAGATCGCGAACACCGCCCCGGCGGTGACCCCGACCTGCAGCCCGATCCAGTACCAGCGCCCGAACCGCGCCCCCGAGAGGGCCGCCATGGCGGTGGTAATGACCACGGCGAAGGCGACGATGCCGATCAGCGGGTTGGGGAAGCCGAACAGTTCCGACTGCCAGGTGCCCATGACCTGCCCGCAGGAGACCCAGGGGTTGATGTCGCAGCTGGTGACGTGGCCGGGGTCGCGGTAGAGGGCCAGGCGCTCGAGCACCAGGACACCGGAGGCGATCCAACCGATCACCCCGGTCACCAGCAGCAGGACCGCGAAGGGCCGGTACCGGGCGAAGCCGGGCAGGTGGGTCTCGGTGGCCGGGCCGGCGTCGGTGTGATGGGTGGTGCTGGTGGTGGGGTCAGCCATGGTGGGTGTCCTTGACGGTTCCGTTGTCGATGACAGGGGTGTCGGCCTGGGGTCTTCGGGCCAGGACGGCCAGGGCGGTGGCCAACAGGGGCAGGGCCCCGGCCAGGAGGATGGAGCTGGCCGCGGATTGCTGGTCCGCCAGCGGGGCGGGGCCCCAGTCCCTCCCCAGCCCGGAGAACCACTCCGGTTGGATCAGCGCTGGGGACAGGGCGGTGGCCCCCGCCCAGAGCCCCAGGGCGGTGGCTGTCCCGACCAGCGTCAGAGCTTGGGTGTGCACCGCAGCCCGGTCGCGTGGTGGGACCAGCACGGCGGCGGCGAAGATCAGGCCCAGGACCAGGGCGGTGGTATTCATCAGTTCGTGGCCGACGTGGGTGTGCAGGGCCAGGGCGAAGGCGGGGGTGTAGTAGAAGACACCGAGCCCGGCCAGGACCAGGACCGCGGCCGGGATCGGGTGGGCCATCAGCGCCCCGGTCCGGGAGGTGCGCCATGCGGTGGTGAGCTCGCGCGCCCCGGTGGAGCCGTCGGTGCGGGCCGGCACCAGGGCCGCGGCCAGAAGCCCGGGTCGTCCGGCGATCAGCAGCAACGGCACCGGGAAGGCCAGCAGCAGGTGGGCGGTGGTGTGGATGCTGAACAGGATCGGGGCGTAGACGGCCGGCAGCCCGCAGGTGACATAGACCAGCAGCACGAGTCCGGCCAGGAACGCCACCGTGCGCGCCACCGGCCACGGTGTCCTGGTGTAGCGCAGGCGTCGCGCCCCGGCCAGGTAGAGGCAGGCTGCGAGGATCGCCACGGCGATCCACAGCCAGTCCAGGCGCCACTGGGTGACCCACCCGGAGGCGCTCAGCGGTGGGGGCAGCAGGTAGCCGGTGAGGATCTCGGCGGCGGTGATGTCCGGTTCCCGTTCCAGGGGCACCGGGGTGGGGGTGCGCCCCAGGGCCACGCCCAGGGCCATCACCGCGCAGAGGATGAAGGCCTCCACGGTGATCAGCCGCCACACCCTGCCCCGGCTCGCAGGCCCGGCAGCAATGACCCGGCCGTTGAGGTACCCGAGCACCCCCAGGGCCACGGTGGCGATCGTCTTGGCGATCACCAGTGCCCCGTAGCCGGAGGCCAGCCCGTCCCACCCACCGATCCGGTAGACGGTGTTGATAACCCCGGAGACGGCCACCACGACGAAAGCCACCGCGGCCAGGGCGGAGAAACGCACCAGCACGCCGTGCGTGGCCTGCGGGGTGGTCAACAGCGGGACGAGCAGGGCGAGCACGATGATCCCGCCGGTCCAGATCCCGGCCCCGAGCAGGTGCAGGGCCAAAGCGTTGACGGCCCCGTTGTGGTCATCGACCCCGGCCACGTGCCCGAGCTGGGACAGCGGAATGACGGCGGCCAGGGCCACCACGGTGGTGGCGGTCACCGGCCCCGGGGAGCGGGCGAGCACGGCCAAGGTGGTGGTGAGCGCGGCCATCACCGCGGTCACCGCCCACGCCTGGCCGGGAATCAGGCGGGTCACGTAGTAGCCCAGCTGTCCGGTGAACTCGGTCGAGCCCGAGACGGGGGCACCGATGGTGTCGGCGTAGCTGAGCACGATGATCGCCACCGCGGCCAGCGTCCACACCGCCGCCGCCCCCGCGGCCACGTTCAGCACCCGGGCGAAGGCCGGGTGCTCGGCTCCGGGTGTTCTCGCGCCGTGGGCCGGGGTGGACCGGGGCACGACGGTGGTGGCGAAGACCAGCCCTGCCCAGGTGATGGACATGGCCAGATGGTGCACGGTCGTGGCCGCCGGCAGTCCCCAGCGCACCATCGCCCCGGGATCGAGCACCTCCCGGGCCGCGGTGGCCCCGGAGGAGCTCAGGGCCACCCACAGCACGGTGAGGGTCATCAGGCCGACAACGATGAGAGCAGCGGTGGCGACGCCCCGGCGCCGTCCAACCACTGCCAGGGCCGGCGCCGACGGGGCGGGCGGTGGTGTGGTGGTGGTGCGGGATGGACTGGTCATCGGGTCAGTCGGTGGCTGCGGTCTCGACAGCGGCCCGGAAGGCTTCCAGGGATTCGGGGTTGAGCACTTCTCCGTCGAGGTAGAACGTCGGGGTCCCGGCCACGCCCAGGGCTTCACCGTCAGCCACATCGAGCTTGATCCGCTCTTCGGTGGCCGGGTCGGCCACCGCGGCATCGAAGGCGGCCATGTTCAGGCCGAGGTCCTCGGCGAAGCCGCGGAAGAGTGCGCTCTGGTCCTCGGCCGATTCCCCCCATTCGGCCTGGGTCTCGAACATGCGCTGATACATGGCCTCGTACTGTCCCTGCTGGGCGGCGGCCTCCACGGCCACCGCGGCGTTGACGGAGTTGCGGTGACCCGGCAACGGGAAATAGCGGTGCACGAAGGTGACGGTGTCGCCGTACTCGGCCCGCAGGTCTTCGACGAAGGGGTAGGCGGCCCGGCAGGCCTCGCACTCGTAGTCCAGGAACTCCACCAGCACCGCCTGCTCATCCGGGGCCTTCGAGAGCACTCGGCTGTTCTCTCGCACCAGCTGCCCCACATCTTCGGGTACTTCAGGGGTGGAATTGGCACGGGCGATGAGGATCGGGATGGCCACGGCGGCCACGATGGCGACCAGGAGGATCCACACGAGGATCTTGGCCTTCGAGGGTTTCCGCTGGGGGGCGCTCGTACTGGCGGTAGTGCTCACAAGGGGTTTCCGTTCTGTCTCAGGCAGCAGGGCATACCGGGAGTGGAGGGGTTCTAGTGGCGGAGAGTCTCGTCCCCGCGGTGGGAGGCCGGTTCGATCTGGAAGGTGGAGTGCTCGATGGCCACGTCGAAGTCACGGGCCACACAGGCCTGCAGATCCGCCAGCACGACACCGGCGTGCTCGGCGCTCAGGCAGCCGTCGTGGACGGTGACGTGGGCCGAGAGCACCGGGGTGTCGGAGTCGATGCGTGAGGCGTGCAGGTCGTGCACCCCCACCACGTGGGGCAGGGACTCCAGGCGGGTGCGGACCTCATCCAGATCCAGACCCTTGGGAGTGGTTTCCATCAGGACCTCGATGGTGTCGCGCAGCAGAATCAGGGCCCGGGGCACGATCAGGGCGGCGATCAGCAGGGACACGATCGCATCCGCCTGGGTCCACCCAGTGGTGGCGATGACGATCGCGGAGACGATGACCGCCACCGAGCCCAGGGCGTCGTTGGCGACCTCCAGGAAGGCGGCCTTCATGTTCAGGTTCTCTCCCCGCCCCGAGGCCAGGATGATCAGCCCGATGATGTTGCCGACCAGCCCGATCACCCCGAACCACAGCATGGCCGAAGACTCGACCTCCGGGGGCTCCAGCAGCCGGCGGATACCTTCGACGGCAACGAACCCGCCCACGGCCAGCAGCACCGAGGCCTGGGCGGCCGCGGCGACGATCTCCGCCCGCTTGTACCCCCAGGTGCGTTTGTCCGTGGCCGGCTTCAGGGCCAGGGTCGCCGCGATCAGCGCGATCAGCAGCCCGGCGGAGTCGGTGAACATGTGCCCGGCATCGGCCAGCAGCGCCAGGCTGCCCGAGATCACCGCGCCGATGATCTCGGCGACCATGATCGTGGCGGTGATGGCGAAGACTACTGCCAGCTTTCCCCGCCGCCCGGTGGCACCGTGGGCGTGATCGTGCTCACCGCTCACGCCGGAACCTCTTGGGTGCTGGCCGCACCGGCGAGCTCCTCGGCGGCGCACTCCGGCGTGCCGCACTGGCACACCGCCTCGACGGTGAGAATCGTGCCCAGCAGGTCCTCCAGGGCGTGGGCCAGCTTCGGGTCCGAGAGCTCATAGCGCACATTGCGTCCGGCCGGCACGCCCACGACCAGCCCGCAGTCGCGCAGGCAGGCCAGGTGGTTGGACAGGATCTGCCGGCTCACCCCGATCTGGGCCGCCAGTTCCAAGGGCACCGCCGGGCCCTGCTGCAGCTGCAGCAGCACCGCGGCCCGGGTGGGATCGGCCAGTGCTTTGCCGAACCGGGACATCACCTCGACCGGGGACAAGATCCTCATGCCACAACCGTACAGCAGAATCTGTATCAAAGAGGGGCGGGGTCGAGCGAGGCTCGGGCAATGTCCAGCTTGTGTCCCTACGGTGTGGGCGGATGGGGGTGCCGTCCGCCACTGCGGCGCCCCCGTCCTCGAACCACCACGGCACCTCGTGCGGCCGTTGCCGCAATGCCCCTGCGGGGAGGGAAGGCGATTGTCTGCCTCCGGCAGGAGACGGGTGGAGCCCATGATCACTTTCTGCGCTGCTCCGCTGGGCAGCCCGCCCGTGCGCCGTTTCCCGACCGGGTGCAAGGCGGCCGGGCCGTGGCGACCGATCGACTCTGCGATCCAGGCACGAAGTACCCCAAATATGTCGCCGATGACGATCCTCTCGGAGCACTTCGCACCTGACGGAAGGCCTCCCGTCAACCGGCCACCACTGGTGGGGCGAAGCTCAGCGGTAGGTGTAGTACCCATCGAGGGGCATGGCGTTGACGGGTACTACACCTACCGCTGAGCCGGACTCGCTGCTGCGGTGCCCCACATGGTCACCGCAGCAGATCCCCGGACCGCTCTCACCCGGGGCCGGACCGCCTCTACCTCACGCGCACCTGCTGCGCCCTTCACCTGCTGCGGGAGTGCTCCTCTCCGAAAGCACCCCCGTCGGACATCGGTCGTTTCGGTGACACCGTCCGGGATCAGGCCTGCACTGGGGCGGTGAGTGATGCGCTGGGCGCGGCCTGAACCAGTTTCCGCGGCTAACCGGCCGACCACTTGAGTCCGGCGCCCGCGTCTCCACCGTCCAGACCCAGACCGATGTCCTCGTCGACTGCTCCCCGGGGGCGCCCACATCGGGGTCCATCCCGGCGGCGGCGAGGCCGTGCACGGCGGCCGGAACGGCCACCAGGCGGTCCTCGACAGCGTCAACGTCGGCTCCGGGCCGGTCCAGGTTTGCCTACGCTGAGCCGGTTCAGGCATCACATACTCCGGGTGCGTCCTCTTTGAACGACCAGCAAGGAGTGCGCACCCGGTCCTCACATCCCGCCCCAGGCCTGGATCTTCTGCGTCGTCGCCGTTAGCCACCGAGGACGCGCCTCTCCTGCGCTCGAGGATGCACACTCGCCGACATGTCCAGGAGTGGATGGTGGACGATCTTCCGAAGAAGGCCTTGCAGGAAAGGCTCAGCGCAGTGAGCTACTGTCCTGCCCGTTCATGAGGAGCAAGACCCTTTTTGGGCCTTTCAAGGAGGACGCATGGCTGGCGGTACGGACCCGGAGCGGGCGCGGCAGCAACGTGCTGCGCTGCTGGATCAGCACTGGGCGGCCGATGCCCGGGCCACCCGCAGGCGGCGGCTCCTGGCGGGCGCGGGCGCGGTGACGGCTGTCGCGGCGGTCGGGGCCCTGGTGACGGTGGCGGTGATCAACGATCCCCCGCCCCAGGCGCGGGAGGACATCGAGATCGCCGGGCTGCAGACCTACGAGGGCCTCGGCAACTCCCACGTGGAGACCGCGGTGGACTACGAGCAGTCCCCCCCGGTGGGCGGGGACCACGCCAGTGACTGGCTCAACTGCGGGGTCTACACCGAGCCGGTGCCCGAGGAGAACGCCGTGCACGCCTTGGAGCACGGGGCCGTGTGGGCCGCCTACGACCCCTCCGCCCTGTCCGAGGACCAGGTGGCTGAGTTACGCCAGGCCGTCCCGGACACCTACGTGGTGCTCTCCCCCTACGAGGACCTGGGCGCCCCCATCATGATCTCGGCGTGGGGGGCTCAGGTCGCCCTGGACTCCCCGGAAGATGAGCGCCTGGAGCAGTTCGTGACCAAGTACTGGCAGTCCCCCGACGCCCCGGAGCCCGGGGCATCCTGCACCGGCGGCATCGATGCCCCCAGCCGGGTCGCATGAGCACCAGCACCACCGGCGCCGCCTCCAGGAGCTCGGCAGGGCACCGGGGACGGTGGGTCCTGCTGGTGCTGGCGGCCGTGCTGTTGGTGGCGGCCGGCTGGGCGGTGGGGCAGCTGAGCGCTCCGACGTCGTCCACCCCGGCGGAGGGCAGCCCGGAAGCCGGGTTCGCCCGCGACATGCAAACCCATCACCTGCAGGCGGTGGAAATGAGTTCCTTGGTCCGTGACCGTACGGAAGACCCGGAGATCCGCCGGTTGGCATACGACATCTCCCGCACCCAGCAACAACAGGCCGGGCAGATGTACGGCTGGCTCTCCGTGTGGGGATTGCCCCAGGCCTCATCCCAACCGGCCATGGCCTGGATGGACGACGGCGACCAGAACCACACATCCATGCCCGGCATGGACTCCACGAGCCCTGGTCCGGACGCGCGAATGCCGGGCATGGCCACCGCCGAGCAGCTGGCCGAGCTGGAGGACGCCCAAGGCCAGGAGGCCGAACGGCTCTACCTCGAGTTGATGATCCCCCACCACCAAGCCGGAGCAGCCATGGCCCAAGCCATCCTGGAGCACACTGACAACCCCGTGGTGACCTCTCTGGCGCAATCGATCGCCACCAGCCAGACCTCGGAGATCAAGTACATGGAGGACCTGTTGGAGAAGCGCCGCAACCCATCATGATCTCCGTTCGCACGCCAGGATCAGCACCCGTGGCCGGGTCCGCGCAAAAGCTGACGGGCCCAGACGTGAACCGGTTCCCATGCTCGGCCCAGCTGTGCGCCGGGGACCGGAATCCACCGGGGCTCTTCGGCCCCGATCCCCAATATCGCGGGCAGGTCCGGGGAGAGGCCGGCGTGGCAGGCCCGTCCCTCCTGGACCGGTCCTGGGCTCAGGGCCCGATCCGGACCTCGGGACCGTTCTGTGGCATGCAAAAATGTCCTCATGGCAGTCGATGCTTTCCGTGACCATGGTTGACCGCAACATGGCCGGGCCGGTCTGGGTCCCGTCCGAGCCGCCGAGCTTGGAGAACTTCCTGGCCCCCACGTTGCAACCAATTCCACTCATCCCGGCCATCGCGCTGGTGCTGGCTGTGTTGTATTTGGTCGGAGCGGCCCGGCTGTGGAGGGCACGCCGGCGGTGGCCGGTGTGGCGGACCCTGTGCTTCTTCGCCGGGTGCGCGGTCACAGCGGTCATCATGGGCGCGGGAATTGAAGGCTACGGGTTGCGCATGTTCTCCGTGTTCATGTTCCAGCAGCTGACTTTGATGATGTTCGTTCCCGCGCTGCTGGTCCTGGGCAGCCCGGGCACTTTGCTGCTGCGGGCTGCACCCCATCGCGGGCCCGGCGCCGTGGTGCTGCGCCTGGCCCTGTGGGGGTTGCGTTCGAGGTGGGGCAGGCTCGCCATCCATCCTGCCTTCTTGGTTCCGTTGTTCCTGGTCAGTTTCTACGGGGTGTATCTCAGCGGACTTGACGACCGGTTGCTGCCCACCTGGTACGGCCACATCGGGCTGGAACTGCTGTTCTTGGCCTCCGGGATCCTGTTCACGATCCCGTTGCTGTCGGCCGACCCGTTGCCGGCCAAACAAACCTACGGCAGTCGCTTGGCCGACATCGTCCCCGAGATGCCGTTGCACGCCTTCTTCGGCGTCATCGTCATGATGGCTCCGCTACCCGTCGTGGAGTTTTTCGCCACCCCGCCAGGCAGCTGGAACCTTGACCCGATGGCCGACCAGGTCCTGGCCGGCTCGTTGGCCTGGTCCTACGGTGAATTGCCGTCCGTGCTGATTCTGCTGTTCATCATGAGCCAGTGGCACCGCGAGGATGCGCGCAACGCCGCCCGCGAAGAGGCCGAGGCCGCCGTCAGAGGCACCCCGGATTTGGATGCTTACAACGCCTACCTGGATCAGTTGCAGCAGCGCACCGAGGACCGCTAACCCCTATGTGGACCGGCTGACGTCACCGGAAGCCGGCTGGGACGGCCAGGGACGCCGACACGACCCGCCGCCCCCAACCGTTCCCAGGTGCGTGGCCTGCCGGTGGCCTGCAGGGTCCTATGGGACCAGGAGAGGCCGTCCAGGGTGTGGAAGACCCGGGCGCCGACCATCTCGGCCAGTTCTCGGCCTGGTGCACATCCGTGGTGCTGATGGTGGCGGACCTGGAGACGACCGTTCGCAGGCCCGCATGGCGCGCCCGGAGACGCGGCAGCGGACACAGCCAGGGCACAGGGAAAGGATAAGCCCGGGACAGTCCGCCCTGGTCAAATGGGGGTGGAGGGGCCTGGAGTGCCCGGACCGGTGGGCGGGGGCCCGCCGGTACATCCGAGAGAAGGAGCCCACCAGCATGGTCAGCATCCACCACCCGACCTCGGGGACGCGGGGGCCAACTGGGGACTCAGGTCTCCCGCTGGTGAAAAAATCCCGGCTGGTGGGCGTCGATGCCGCCCGGGGTCTGGCTCTGGTCGGGATGTTCTCCATCCACATCTTGCCGGCCTGGGACCCCGAGACCTACGAGGTCACCTTGCAGTGGCAGCTGTTCGCCGGCCGGGCCGCGGCCCTGTTCGCGCTGCTGGCCGGGGTCGGGCTGGCGTTCTCCACCGGCGGACGCACAGCCCACCGGGGCCGGACGATGACCGCCGACCGGGTGGGGCTGCTCATCCGGGCCGTGCTGATCACTGTGCTGGGCCTGCTCGTGAACCAGGTCATGCCGGAGGACCCGCCCGCCTACAACATCTTGACCTACTACGGGATGTTCTTCCTGCTGGCCATCCCCTTCCTGCACCTACCCGCACGGACCCTGTTCATCCTCGCCGGAGTGACCGCGGTGACCGCCCCGGTGCTGATGCAGACCCTGCGCGGCGTGCTGCCCGCGATGGAGGTCTACAATCCCACCATCACCGGGGTGCTCACCGACCCTGGCACGGTGCTCTCCCAACTGTTGTTCACCGGTACCTACCCTGCGGCCCCATACCTGACCTACCTGCTTGCCGGCGTAGCCATCGGCCGGCTCAACCTGCGGTCCCTGCACGTCCAGGTCCGGCTGCTCGGGGCGGGCCTGGTCCTGGCTCTGGCCGCGTGGTTGGTCTACTGGGTGCTGATCATGCAGGCCGGCGGCTTTGACCAGCTGATGAGCTCCACCCCGGGACTGAGCCAGGAGCAGATCGACGAGATCATCATCTGGGGCCCCGACCCCGTCCTGCCCGACACGTCGTGGTGGTGGCTGCTAATCCCCGGTCCGCACACCAACACCCCGATCGCGATCCTCTATGGCCTCGGCTCCGGTGCGGCCGTGCTGGGGGCGTTCCTGCTCATCGGGCGGAAGGCCGGCGCCTGGTTGCTGCCGCTCAGTGCTGCGGGCTCCATGACCCTGACCCTCTACACCGCCCACCTGCTGGCACTGGCCGCCATGGTGCACTACGAGGTGCCCCTCCTGTGGTTCCTCATCCACGCAGGCGGGGCGGCGGTGTTCGCGGTGGCCTGGCAGCGCGCCTACGGCCAGGGCCCACTGGAGCTGGCCCTGGCCCGGACCGCCGGCGCCGGGCGTGGGCTCGTGCTCACCTCCGCTCGATGCGAAGACTGAGCCCGGACCCAACTGCAGCAGCGGGTGGGTCCGTCGAGGCGGCGGTATCAAGAATGGGCTCCCACAACACATCCGCTGAACCCACAGAATGGGAAAGCGCCTTCGCCAGTCCCCTCTCTGTCAGCCTTGAGTGAGGCGACCGACCAGCAAGGACCTGCTGTGGGGCCGACACATTTGAGCCCGTGCTCAAAAACCATTCAGCTAGCCGTGGTCCTATTGCAGCGGCGCCCGGCGCCCGGACTTACTGGCCTTCCCTTCTGGCCCTGCCGTGTCGATACAACGTTCAGGAGAACCCCTATGACCGACAACACCGCACAACCTGCTGCTGCGGGATCCACAGCGCCCGCCCGTGATGCTGGAACGGCCGCCCTCGACTTTCAGGATTTGGTGGCTCCGGTTCCGAAAGCGGTGCGCAAAGATTCCGGCACCAACGAGGTGTCCCCGGCTCCCTCCACCGGTGCCCGGTGGGCGGCGGAGTTCGCGGGCACTACCGTGCTGATTTTCGCCGGGGTGGGCACCGGGATTTTCGCCACCCAGGTCATCGATTCCGCACTGGGTTTCGGGCTGGGGCTGCTGGCGGTATTGGTGGCTTTCGGGCATGTCTCCGGGGGTCATTTCAATCCTGCCGTGACCCTGGCGGCGGTCGTGGCCGGGCGCACATCACCCAAGGTCGCCATCGGTTACGTGGTGGCCCAGGTGCTGGGGGCCCTGGTCGCGGTGGGGCTGCTGTGGGCGGTGCTGATGACACTGATCGATGCCGCCACCACCGCCCAGGCTCTGGGGGCGGTGGCCAACGGCTACGGGCAGAACTCCACTTCCCAAGCCGGCTGGCCCACCGTGCTTCTGATTGAGTTCGTGGCGAGCACCTTGTTCGTTCTCGTGGTCCTGGGCTCAACCGCCCCACGGGCCAACGCGGTACTGGCCCCGGTGGCGATCGGGGCGACCTTCGCGTTCCTGCTCACCATCCTGGCGCCGTTCGACGGCGGATCGATGAATCCGGCCCGCTCCACCGGCACCGCGGCCATCGGTGGCGCGCAGAGCCTGTCCCAGCTGTGGCTGTTCTGGGTCGCCCCGTTGTTGGGGGGTCTGGTGGCGGGTTTGATCTACCGTGTGGTGGATTTGGGCCGCGCACCCCGCCCCGCCACTACGCAATCCACGGAAGACGCCACAGCAAACAACAGCACCGACACTTCCACCGCCCCGGAAGTGTGAGGGAATCGAGCAGTGTCTCGTGACGGGACGGTTCTATGCACCATGACGTCCCGTTGGAGCCATGTGGATCAACCCGCGCCAGCGCAGGCCGGCCGAGCGTCGGCGGCTGAGGACAGGTCGCGCGGAGTCCCCGGGAGAGGTGTATCTCATCTGGGGCTGTGATGTCTTGGGAGATCGTCTGCGTTGGCGGGGCGGTCAGAGAACACGCGTCAGTGACCGGTCGCCGTTTCTGGCCTGCGCATGGTCCCTGGGTTGCGGTGGGCGGTGCTGGTGCACCCCTGGTAGGCGGAGGTGGACGTCTGCTCCAGCACGTTGTTCGGCGTGGTGGGTCACGAGCACGACGATGCGGTCGGACAGTGCTGAGCGCAGGTCGGAGATCAGCGAGTCGGCAGCTGGTGCGTCGAGGTGAGCGGTGGGTTCGTCGAGGAGCATGACGTCGGCGCGGGTGAGCAGTGCCCTGGCCACGGCGACGCGTTGACGTTGCCCCCCGGAGAGCTCCCCGCCGCTGGGCCCAACTGGTGTGTCCAAGCCCCGGGGAAGGCTGTCCAGGAAGGGGCCCAGGCCCACACGGGTGAGGACCTCGTACATGTCCTCATCGGTGGGCCGATCGTCTTTACCCCGGGCGAGCAGGAGGTTGCCGCGGATGGTGGAGTCGAACAGATGTGCCTCCTGGGGGCACCAGGCGAAGCACCGCCGCAGCTGCCGGGCGTCGAAGGTGGTGCTGTCGGAGCCGTTGACCTGCCATGAGCCCTCCGCGGCGGGCAAGTGGCCGAGGAGGGTCGCCAGCAGGGTGGACTTGCCTGAGCCGGAGGGACCTTCAACGACGAGCCACTGGCCGCGTCGCACGGTGGCCTGGAGGTGGCGGAATGCCGGGGCCGGCGCCTGGGGCCAGGTGACGGCCAGGTCGGCCAGCGTCAGCTCTTGGACCTGAGCCGGAACCAGCCCGGCGGGGGGCTGAGGTCGCTCGTGACGGGTGGTTGTGGAGGTGACGGCATGGACCTTGCGCAGTGACTGGGCCAGCGCGGACCACTGCTGTACCGCATCGACCACGCCGAGCAGCGGGTCGATCAGGCCCAGAGGCAGCAGCACGAGTCCGGCGACGACCGGTGTGGAAATCGTGCCCGCCGCCAGGGCTTCGGCGGTGGTAGCCAGCATCAGCACGGAGGAAAGAGAACAGGCCAGCACCACGACGGCCTCGCCCAGGCCCCGCGCCCAGGCACTGGAGCGGGTCGACGTGTCCGCGCGCTGCTCGAGGTCGTCCAGCCGGGCGAGCATGTCCTCGGTTCGATCGTTGGCGCGCAGCTCACTGGAGGCGGCGGCCATCGCGGCGAAGCGGCGGATCACTTTGGAGCGAACGACGGTGAGGTGGCGGGCCGCCGAGCGATCGGCCAGCAGCGCCGCGGCGGGCCCGGCGAGCAGCCCGCCGAAAACGGCGACCAGGAGCGTGGGCACCGCGCTGGGACACAGGACCGTGACGGTGACGACAGCCCCCAGGGCGGTGCCGGCCCCGGCCATCGGTGGCAGCAGGACCCTTGGTGCCAGGTCACGGACCCGGTCTGCGGCCTCGACCAGGTGCTCCAGCGCCGCCCCACCGGTGGCCAGGGCCCGGGAGGCCAGGCCGCGGGCGGCTAGCCCGGCCCAGATCCGGGACCTGAGCTCGGTGGTGGCGGACAGGACGGCATCGTGGGTGGCCAGTCGCTCGGCGTAGCGCAGCACGGCACGGCCGATGCCGAAGAAGCGGACGCCGACGATGGCGACCATCAGGTACATGATTCCCGGTTGCTCGCTGGCGCGCACGATCAGCCAGCCCGACAGCGTGGTGAGGGCGGCGGCGAACAGGGCTGAGGCCGTCCCCAGGGCCGCGGCCCCCAGCACGCGCCAGCGAGTGGAGGCGATGAACGCCCCGAGCTCGCCCAACGCACCACCGGAGGTCTCGGCGAGTGAAGAATTGGACGCCTCGCCCTGGCGATCGGGCACCGGCGGCTCCTCCGGGGCGGTGGTTCCTGGCCGGCGGTGCGCCCCCTCCCCGCGGGGGCTGGCGGGCTGCCCCAGGAGCACTGTCTGATCGGCGAGGGCAGTGATCTCGGTTTCGTGGGAAGCCAGGATCACGGTTGTGGTGCCGCGCAGGTTGTCGATGAGGTTTCTGATGCGGTGCGCGTTGGCGGGATCGAGGTGGGCGGTGGGCTCGTCGAGGAGCAGCAGCCTGGCCCCGGCGGTGATGCGGGCCAGGCCCCGGGCCAGGCCCAGGCGGCGCAGCTCCCCGGGACTGAGTTGGTTCGGGTCCGCCTCGGCCAGCCCGGTCAGTCCGACTCGCGCGAGGGCGTGGTGGGCGGAGGCGGTGTCGTGGGCGTAGAGCTGGATCTCGTCGAGGACGGTTTCGCCGACGGTGTGGATGTGCTGAGGCACCCAGGCCACTGCAGCCGGGTCGATCCCGTGGATGGTTCCTTTTTGGGCTTCGATGGTTCCGGCGAGGACCCCGAGCAGGGTGGATTTGCCGCTGCCGCTGGGGCCTTCGACGCTGGTGATGGTTCCGCCGAAAATTTCGGCGTCGAGACCGGATACTGCTGGGGAGGCCCGTCCTGGGTAGCGCACGACCACGCCGCTGATCCGCACCAGGGGTGCCTGGTCCGCCGGAGTGTCCGGCCGGGGGTTGATCGTTGCGGGGTTCGATTCCGGCGGCGTCGTTCTGCGGATGTCGGGGGCCGGGGACTCGGCGACGATCTCCCGGGAGCGATGCAGGGCTGCCATGCCGTCCTGGGAGGCGTGGAAGGCTGCGCCGAGGTCGCGGAAGGGGGCGAAGCATTCAGGGGCGAGGATGAGGGCAACGAGCCCCACCAGGAGGTCGAGGTCACCGTAAACGAGACGCACGCCGACGAACACCGCCACGACGGCGACCGAGAGCGTGGCGATCAGCTCGAGCACCAGCGCGGAGAGGAAAGCGGTGCGCAGCGTCACCATGGTCGTGTGCCGGTGCTGCTCGGAGACATCGCGCAACGCCGCAGCCTGCTCCTCGATCCGCCCCAGGCCCACGAGGACGGGCAGTCCACGGGCGAGTTCGACCAGGTGGTGGGAGAGCCGTTGAAGAACGGCGGAAGACTCCCCGGCCTTGTCCTGGGAGTGCAGTCCGATCAGTGCCATGAACACCGGGATCAGGGGCACGGTGAGCACGATGATGAGGGCGCTGACCCAGTCGGCGGCCAGAATCCTCGCCCCGACCAGCAGAGGCACGGCGGCGGCGGCGGTGACCGAGGGCAGCACGCGCGCGTAGTAGTCGTCGAGGGCGTCGAGGCCGATGGTGCCCACGGTGGTCGTGGCGCCGACGTCGTGGCCACCACCGGCCATGAGGCCGGTGGCGAGTTCTCGGCGCAGCCCCCGCTTCGCCCGACCGGCGGCGCGGACGGCGACGACCTGGGTGGCCCAGGTGGTTCCGGCACGCAGCAACCCGGCGCCGATCCCGACCAGCAGAGCCCGTTGCCAGGCCGCCGTGTCATGAGCGATGACCCCGACGATGCCGCGAGCCAGGGCTTCGGCCATGCCGATCAGGGCCAGAGCCTTGAGCGCTCCTAGGAGGCTGAGGGTAAAGACTGTTGCAGAGCCGCCGGGGCCCAGTGGGGGACGTTTCATGCCTGCCTGTTCCCGTCCGCGCCTCTCCCCGGCACACCCTCACGTGGGGTGCCCGTGGCGAGTTTCGGGGCAACGGCGGGAAGGACGGGGTGGGGGGCGGGAAGATGGCCGGTGGTCAGGCGCCGGCGGAACACCCAGTAGCTCCAGCCCTGAGCGAGCAGCACCGCGGGCAAGCCGATGGCCGCCACGACGGTCATGACCCCCAGGGTGTAGTCGCTGCTGGAGGCATTGGCCACCGTCAGGTGGTGGGCGGGGTCGATCGTGGAGGGCAGGACCACGGGGTAGACGTTGGCGAAGATTGAGGTAAGACCGCAGAACAGCAGTGCGGCGGAACCGGCGAAGGCGCGGCCTTCCCGGCCCAGGCGGGCGCTGGTCCACCCGAAGAGCGCGGCGACGACCGCGACACCGACCAGGGGCCAGGTCCAGGCCGTGTCGTGGAGCACTTGAACGGCCAACACCCACACGGTGAGCGGCACCAGCGCAGCCGGACCGAAGCGGAGGAGGAACCGGCGGGCACGCACCCGGACCGGGCCCTCGGTCTTCAGTCCCAGGAAGGCCGCGGCGTGCACGAGGCAGAACCCGACCAGCGCCAGCCCCCCGAGCAGCGCGTAGGGCGTGAGCCAGGCGAAGGCCCCGCCGACGCGGTCGCCGTTAGCGTTCAGCGGCAGACCCGTAGTGGTCAAAGCCAAGGCAGCACCTAGCCCGAAGGCGACCAGGAACGACCCCATCCCCAAGGCCCGGTCCACCCACCGCCGCCACCGGTCGCTGTGGACCTTCCCGCGGTACTCGATGGACACCGCCCGGAAAATCAGCCCGACCAGGACGAACACGAAGGGGACGTACAGGGCAGAGAACAAGGAGGCGTACCAGTCGGGGAAGGCGGCGAAGAGCCCGGCGGCTGCAGTGATCAGCCACACCTCGTTGCCGTCCCACACCGGGCCGATGGTATTGAGCATCTGCCGGCGCTGGCGCTCATCGCGGGTACTGGTAAGCATGAGCATCCCCACGCCCAGGTCGAAGCCGTCCAGGAGGATGAACCCGGTCCACAGCACCGCGATGGCGATGAACCAGAGAGTGGGAAGCAGTTCCATGTCAGGGGCCGTTCTGTGGTCGTCGGGCTCAGTAGGCGAAGGCCAGCACGTCATCGCGCCGACCGGTCATGCCCTCGGGATGGGCGGGGTCATCTTCGTGGTGGGCGAGCTCGGGCATGGCCGAGGCGACCCCGCCGCGCACGTAGCGCACGAGCAGCATCGTCTCCACCACCAGCAGGACCGCGTAGATCAGCCCGAGGGTGACCAGGGAGAAAAGGATCTCCTCCCCGCTGACTCCCGGGGAGACGGCAGCGGCGGTGTACATGTACACCCCGTCCACACCACTGGGGTTGGGATTCGGGACGACCACGAACGGTTGCCGCCCCATCTCGGTGAACACCCACCCGGCAATGTTGGCCCCGAAGGGTGCCAGGATGGAGGCCACCGCCACCCACATCAAGGGCTTGGAAGCCGGGACGGTGCCCTTCCGTGTGATCCACAGCGCCAGCGCCGCGAACCCCGCGGCGAGCATGCCGAAGCCGATCATCAGGCGGAACCCCCAGTAGGTGACCTCCATCAGGGGCAGGTAGTCGATCTTCTGGCCGGCCCGTTGCCCGTACATGGGGTCCTCAGGCAGGTGGGTGCCGTAGGCGGCCTCGTACTGTGGGATGAGGGTGTTCACGCCCTTGACTTCGGTGTCAAAGTCCCCGTGGGCCAGAAACGACAACAGGCCCGGGATCTCGATGACGTTGGTCACCTGGTCACAGTCCTGGGCTCCCAGCGGGCCCACCGCCAGCACCGAAAAGCTGGTGCCATCGTGGCAGGCCGCCTCAGCGGCAGCCATCTTCAGCGGTTGCTGCTCGAACATCAGCTTGCCCTGCAGGTCCCCGGTGGCGGCGACCCCGCCGAAGGCGACGGCGGCGACCACCGCACCGATGCGCAGACTGGACAGCCACACCGCGTGGTCGACCCGGTCCCGCCCGGGAATATCGGCCCGCTCCCCCACAACCACGGCACCGGAATCGTCGACGGTGTCGATGTTGTCCCGGCGGCGCTGCCACAGCTGGTACCAGGAAACCCCAATCAGGAACGCCGCGCCCACTGCCACCGCTCCGGCCAGAGTGTGGGAGTAGGCCACCAGGGCCGTGTTATTGGTCAGCACCGCCCACACGTCGTTCATCACAGGGCGGCCGTCCACCATCTCCACGCCCACCGGGTGCTGCATCCAGGAGTTGGCGACGATGATGAAAAAGGCCGAAACCACGGAGCCCAGCACCGCGGTCCACAGCGTGGCCAGGTGCAGCTTCTTGGGCAGGCGATCCCAGCCGAAGATCCACAGGCCCAGGAAGGTGGACTCGAAGAAGAAGGCGAGCAGGCCCTCCATCGCCAACGGTGCCCCGAAGACATCGCCGACGAAGCGGGAGTACTCGCTCCAGGCCATCCCGAACTGGAACTCCTGCACCAACCCGGTGGCCACGCCCATGATGAAGTTGATCAGGTAGAGCTTGCCCCAGAACTTCGTCATCCGCAGCCAACGCCCGTTGCCGGTACGCACCCACATCGTCTGCATGAGCGCCACCAGCAGACCCAGCCCGAGCGTGAGCGGGACCATCACGAAGTGGTAGACGGTGGTGATCCCGAACTGCCACCGGGCGATCTCCAACGGATCCATGGGTTGTCCCCCAAGCCTGTTTACAGTGGTGTAGAAGTAATTCTACGAGTCGTAGAACTACTTCTACACCACTGTAGAACACGTGGGTCGGTCCGCTAGAATCAGCCGGTGGCAACCAACGAATCGAAACGTGCAACCTCCTTAGGTGACCTGGAGCGATCCATCATGGAGATCCTCTGGCAGGCGGACACCCCCCTGTCGGCTTACGACCTTCAGGACCAGCTCCCCCTAGCCACCGACAGCGGCCGCCCCCGCGCCGCCACCACCGTGCTCACCGTCCTGTCCCGCCTGGAGCGCAAAGGCTTCGTCACACGGGAACGCACCTTCCGCCCCCACCGCTACTTACCTGCGGCCTCCCGGGAGGAGCACATGGCCTCCCTCATGCACGAGGTCCTCGGAACAGCCAACGACCGGGCCGCCGTACTCGAACGCTTCGTCGGGGGCGTCAGTTCCGAGGAAGCACAAACGCTGCGGCGCCTCCTCGACGACCACTGAGTCCATGTGATCAGCGCCTCGATCGCCCTCGCGGCATTTGCCCTCGCCCTGGCCTGGCCCGTCCCAATCCTTCTCTCGCACGCCAAGTGGCCGACCTGCGCCCCCGCCACCGCACTGGTGCTCTGGCAGGCCGTCGCCCTGGCCGGCGGGCTGTCGATGCTCGGGGCCTTGCTCACCTTCGGCCTGACCCCTTTTGGGCCGGACCTGGTCACGGGCGGCATCAGCTTCGCCGCCAGCTTCTTGGGAGATCAGCCATGGGTGCCCGCAGGCCCGATGCACATCCTCGCGCTGTCCGGAGCAGTTCTGCTCGGCGGGCATCTGCTGCTGAACCTGATCGTCACGATTGTGCGCGCCGAACGCGATCGTCGGCGCCATGCCCAGCTGGTCCTGCTCCTGAGCACACCGCTGCCCGAGGCCCCCGGCACCCGGCTCCTCGACAACCCCGCCCCGATCGCCTACTGCCTCCCCGGGGCGTTCACCACGATGACCGTCCTCTCTGCCGGACTGCTGTCACTGCTCGATGAAAACGAGCTGGACGCGGTGATCGAGCACGAGAAGGCGCATGCCACCCAACGCCATGACATCGTGCTCATGCTATTCCGCGCCTGGAGGGCTTCCCTGCCCTGGTTCCCCATCGCCGACCGCGCCCACCGCGAAGTCGGGCTCCTCGTCGAGATGCTCGCCGACGACAGCGCCCGCCGGAGCGTCGACGACCGTACCCTCGCCCGAGCCGTCGTCCTTGTCAGCACCGGTGGATTCGCTGCTCCCTCGCACCGCTTCCAAGGCACCTGGACAGGAACGGCCCCTACCGAGGATGCTCGTCATCGCATCCTGCGGCTGGAGGCCACACCCCTGCCGACGGGGCAAAAAGCAACAGTCATCGGCGCAGCCGCTGCGCTCATCTCCGTGCCCACCATCTTGTTGCTCGCCCCCGGCCTCACCAACCTGTTCGACTGACCACAGGCGCGAACCACGCTGGCTGCCACGGCAACATCTGACCCACGACAGGGCGCCCTGACATCGGTATCTACCGCGTCACATGAGGTACCTCAGCGCCACTCTGCCGCCACCGAACCAGGAACCTCGAACCGGAGGGCGGCAGCTCTGCGCGTCATACAGCGTTGCGTCCCCGCACGACGCCGCATTAACGGGAGCGAAGACGTATCCTCAGGAGAATTGTCCGTGCTCCTACGCGCACACCAATGTTTGATGCCTGCGGTCCGTTGCTCGATCTTTCCGTCGCTGCCTGCGACGTCCTGGGGGAAACACCATCATGCCCCGCGACTCCTCTCGCCGCCCTGCCAAGCCCGACCTCCGTCACCGCGCCTCCTCGCCGGTGAGCGCCCTCGCCGCGTTCTCGGCCCTCGTGGCGCTGAGCGTGGCCGTCAGCTCGGGCGTCACTCCGGGGGCCGGCGAAGAACGAGGGGCTGCCTTCGGGGCGTCGGCGGGTTCCTCGACGTCCTCGGAGCGGTCGGACAGCGGGTGGAGCCTCTTCGCGTCAGGTCAGGAGCGGCAGCACCCCCCGGCGGCACCGCTGCGGCAAAACCGTTCCACCTCGCCCGTCCGTGACGGCGCCACGGGCAACGGCTCCTGGCGCCAAGGCACCGGCCCGGGCGACGGCGACCGGAACGCGGCCTCGACGGTGCGCCCGGGGCGGCACGCACCGAGGCTGTACTCGGGCGAGCTTCCCGTCAACACCCTCATCGCCCCCACCACTCCCGGGGCCGTCCTGACCGGGGGCACCTTCGGGTGGCGGATCGCCCCCGATCGCGGCGACCGCGAGTTCCATAACGGCACCGACGTTTCCGCCGCCGCAGGGCTGCCGGTCGTGGCGGCCGCCGAGGGCGAGGTGACGGCCGTGTTCTGGGACGTCTGGGGCGGCAACCGTGTGGAGGTCACCCACGCGGACGGACTGAGAACCACCTACAACCACCTCCAGGACGTCAGGGTGGCCACCGGTGACCGGCTGACCGCGTCCGAGCAGCTCGGTTCCGTCGGTGCCACCGGAACCCGGGTCACGGGACCAAACCTGCACCTCGAGACCTGGGTCGACGGGCAGGCCGTGGACCCCCAGTCCTTCGACTGGGTCGACGGCCTCCGCGTCATTCCCGCCTCCCGCAGCAAGTACTCCTTGGAGGTGCCCGTGCCGGCTCTCCCGGAGGACGAGACCGCCGCCAAGAAAAAGGCCGCCTCAGGCGAAGAGACTGCCGATCAGAAGAAGGTCGCCCAAAGGAAGGCTGCCGAGCAGAAGGCCGCTGCGACCAAGAAGGTCACGAAGGAGCCACAGCCCACGGCCGAGCCTTCCGCTCCTGCAAAACCCAGCCCCACACCGACTCCTGCACCGCCAGCAGCGCAAAAGCCCACGGCCCCCCAGACCAAGCCGGTAAAGCCCGCCAAACCAGCACCTGCTGCGACCCCGCCCGGGCCCCTAACGGCACCGTCCAAGCCGGCACCGCCCAAACCGGCACCGCCCAAACCCGCGCCGCCACCATCCGCGCCGCCACCATCCGCGCCGCCACCGTCCGCGGACACTGGGAAAGAGAAGGATCTCCTGCCCGGGGTGGCGCCCCGGGTTCCGGACACCAGACGGGACACCGATCGCGACGGCACCCTCGATATTGAAGACACCGACCTCGACGGGGACGGCATCGACAACGAGGCTGACGACAACCTCGACGGCGATAAGTTCGTCGATGAGGTTGATCCGGACATGGATGGGGACGGCCTGCTCAATGAAGGAGACCCGGACATTGACGGGGACGGCATCCTCAATGACAAGGAAGAGGGGCCCATACGCCCGGCACGAGTGACGTCCGGCAAACCAACCCCCGAGACTGGCGAGCCGAGCGCTCCGGCAGGAATCACGGCCCCTGCCCGGGGAAATCGGAATGCCGGCACCTCGCCGGCCACCAGTGCAGTGCAGGCACGCTGAGGTGCACCTGATCTCATAACTTGGTCGCCTGGCGCAGTCGGCGAACGTTGATGAGCGGGAGGCCGAGCAGGGCAGAGGACCAGGGTGCCGACGATGCGGTCGTAGCGGATTCCGAGGCGTTTGAAGCGCAAGACCCCGGAGATGGGGCGCTCGACCACCAAGCCGTGTCGATCCAGATGAGTTTTGGCCTCGATCCCACGGCGGGTAACACGCACTTTGATGCCTGGGCGGCGCCGTGGCTGCACGGGACGTCCGCACCGATCGCGCACACCGGAGGTGGCCACCATCAGGAGTTCGAAGAGACGGCTGTCGTGGGTGTTGGCGGCCGGGGCGTGAACGTGCAGGGGCAGGCCGTTGCGGTCAGTGAGCAGGTAGTACTTGGAGCCCGGGTTCGCGTGGTCGGTGGAGTTCGGGCCGGTCAGCTCGCTCCCCTTTTTGGGTTCGTACCGACACCGAGTCGATGCTGGCCCCTGTCCAGTCGAGGATCTGCTCCTCGGAGAGCTCCTCGAGCACGGCCCGGTGGGGCTTCTCTCAAACCCCGGCCGCCTGTCACTCGCGCAGAGGCAACCAGGCGGTGTGTCCGGACCCGTGCCCCAGAGCCGGTGGCAGGTCAACGACACCGAGGTATGCAGCACGAACAAGATGCCCTCCACAGCGGCCCAGTCATCGATCCACGCCGCCTACCGGGACCTCGCGGCGGCGTTAGGGGCGGGATGAGCGGGGCGATCAGCTCCCACAGTCGATCATCCACTGCGGCTTCATCGTGGCCATACAGGAATGGTCAGCCAGCCGGACGAGGGCGATCAACGACCGACCAGGTCTTGAAAACAGATGTACGATAATCGCGATGAGTCACGACCACGGCATGTTCGGTTGGACTTTGTTCAGATACGTCACAGCCCTGGCGTTCGGTCTGGGCGCGGTCGGCTACGCCGCGGGATGGTGGGCGTCCCGCCACCGGGGGCGCTGGCCGATCCACCGCGCCGTGCTGTGGTACACCGGGCTCTTCTGCGCCGGGGTCGGGCTGGTGGGCCCGATCGCTGAAGCCGCCCGCACGAGCTTTCCCGCCCACATGGTCGGGCACCTGCTCTTGGGCATGGTCGCGCCACTGTGTCTGGTGCTCAGTGCCCCGGTCACTCTTGCTCTGCGTGCTTTGCCTGTGGTTCAGGCCCGCGCGCTCTCCTGGGCCCTGCGCACCGCTCTCGTGCGGGCTCTGACCCATCCGGTGGTCGCGGTGGTGCTCAACGTCGGGGGCCTGTGGGCGCTTTACACCACCGATCTGTACGGCATGATGCACACCTCGGTGTGGTTGTATGCGCTCGTCCACGCCCACGTCTTCCTGGCCGGCTATCTTTTCACCGCCGCGATGGTGGGGATTGACCCGAACCCGCACCGGAGCTCCTTCGCCCTGCGGACCGCAGCGCTCATTGGGTTTCTCACAGCCCATTCGATCTTGGCCAAGTGGCTTTACGGCCACCCGCCCGCCGGCGTTGACTTCGCCGACGCGCGAATCGGGGCGCAGATCATGTATTACGGTGGGGACGCCGTGGACGTCACCTTGATCGTTGTTTTCTGCGCCCAGTGGTACACCGCCACCCGCCCCCGTGGAATACCCCTGACAGACACCCATGCACCGCGCTGAGTACACACCCGGCGCCAGCGTCCGTCCAGATCCCTAAGGGAGAATACATCCATGGAGTACTTCGCGGCTGTGCTGCCGTCCATCTGCATCGGCGTCATCTTCTGGCTGATCATGCGTTCGATTTTCCGCGGCGACCGCACCGAGCGCGCCGTCGAATCCGCTTCCCAGGACGACGCAGCACGCTGGTATAAGGACCTCAAGCAACGCGAGAGCGACGCCCTCCCCTTCAGTCCATCCTCCCTCGCCGACAACGAGCCCACGCGCTGACCCCGGGCATCATGTCAGCGGGGGGGCTAGCGGCTGACCGCCTCAGGTGATGGGGAACGCGTCCCCCGCGACGGGGCTGTGGCCCGCCCCGTGACATGCCCGTCGACGGGGCGACCTACGCATCACGGACCCCGTAAGCCAGGACGGCCTCAGATCGTCGGCTGCGGCAGCTCCCGGATCCGCTGATACAGACCACCCGTTGCATCCTCGGATTGTGAAGACGGCGGAGAAGCCGTGACGGTTCACGGTGCGGGAGAGCGTCAACCACACCGACCACCAGCTCGCCGGTGAACCCGTCCACGACTGCCCCACCCGCACCGCCGGTCCCGCGCGGGCAGCACGGCCACCCGGGACACCGAGGCTCACAGCACTCACATCACAGCGATCAGGACAGGGAGGACAGATGACGGATCCGCTCACCGGGCGTGTTCTGGTGGTCGACGATGAGGTCGACCTGGCGGAACTGGTCGCGGAATATCTGCGCAAGGCGGGCCTGGACGTCGAGGTGCGCCACGACGGCACGGACGCGGTGGCCGCGGTGCGGGAGTACGCCCCGGACGTCCTCGTGCTGGATCTGGGGCTACCGGGAATCGACGGGATCGAGGTGTGCCGTCAGGTGCGGACCTTCTCCGACTGCCACGTGCTGATGCTCACCGCCCGCGACGACGAGGTCGACAAGATCGTGGGCCTGTCGGTGGGAGCCGACGACTACGTGACCAAGCCGTTCAGCCCGCGCGAGCTCGTGGCCCGGGTCCAGGCCATGCTGCGCCGGGCCCGCACCCGCCCCGCGCCCACCCCGCCGCCGGCGGGGCGGGCCCAGGAGCTGGTGATCGGGGACCTGGTGGTGGACGAGGCCGCCCGGGAGGTCCGCGTGGGCGGGGAGTCGGTGGCACTGACCCGGATCGAGTTCGATCTGCTGGCCGCCCTGGCGACGCACACGCAGATGGTGCTCTCGCGCCGGCAGCTGGTGGAGATCGTCTGGGACACGCGCTGGACCGGGGACGAACACCTGGTGGACGTGCACATCGGGCGGATCCGCAAGAAGCTCGGCGATGAGGCCGCCAGCCCGAAGTTCATCCATACGATCCGCGGGATCGGTTTCCGGATGGGCACCGGAGAATGAGCAGCACTGTCTTAACAAGCCCGCGCTGGTCCTGGAGCCCGTTGACGGTGCGGTTGATGCTGGCCCAGACCGCGGTGCTGTTGATCGGGTTGATCATCGTGGTCGTGACCGCGGTGCTGGTCGGGCCGAACATGTTCTACCACGAGCTCGTCGAGTCGGGTCACGCCGATGAGGCCCTCGGGCTGGTGCACCTGGAGGACGCCTTCCGCTCGGTGAGTCTCACGGCCCTGGCCATCGGCGGGTTGCCGGCTCTCTACATCGCCGGGCTGCTCACCTTCTACCTTTACCGCACGATCGGGCGGTCCCTGGCCTCTTTCAGCACCGCCGCCGGTGAGGTGGCCGCGGGCAACTACGATGTCCGCGTCACCTCCACCAAGCTGGGCCCGGAGTTCGACGCCCTGGCCTCCTCTTTCAACGAGATGGCGGCCAAGCTCAGCGCGGTGGACACCACACGGCGCCAGATGCTCGCCGACCTAGCCCACGAGATGCGCACCCCACTGGCCAGCCTCAAAGGCCACCTGGAAGGGGTCGAGGACGGGGTGGTCGCCCTCGATGCGCACACCACCGGCATCCTTCACGCCCAGATCACCCGCCTGGAGCGCCTGGCCCGCGACATCCGCCAGCTCACCGCCGCCGAAGAGGGCATGACCCGCCTGCAGCTCACCCCCCAAGACCCGGAGCATTTGGCGGTCCAGGCGGTCGCGGCCATCGAGCCCGACGCCGCCGGCAAGGGTGTGTCGATCACCGCGGTGAGCACCGGCCCGGAGACCGCCCCGGTGCCGCTGGACCCGGAACGGATGGGCCAGGTGCTGAGCAACCTGCTGGAGAACGCCCTGCGCCACACCCCGACCGGGGGCACCATCATCCTGCGCACCGACCACACCGCCGAGGCGGTCACTTACACCGTCACCGACACCGGGGAGGGCATCAGTGCCGAGAGCCTCCCGCACGTCTTCGAGCGCTTCTACCGCGCGAACACCGGCCGGGAGGCCCACCGCGGCGGCTCGGGGCTGGGCCTGGCGATCAGCAAGGCCCTCGTCGAGGCCCAGGGCGGAACCCTGGAGGCCACCAGCGACGGCCACGGCCGGGGCGCCAGCTTCCGGATCCACCTGCCCTACCGTCGCCCCACCGGCTGAACACTGGGAGCACCCGGACCTAAGGCTTGAAAACGACTGCGGGCCGTGCCCGCCACCAAGAGCTTCGGAGCTTGGTGACGGGCACGGCCTGCGGCGGTGCAGAGGCACCTACCTGCGCGAGGTCCCAGTGGTCCCTCCGAGCACGAGCCGGCGGGTGCCTTTCACGCTGAGGCTGACAACCCGTTCCAGCGGGCCCTGGCCCAGGGCGCGGTACCAGGCGACCGCGAACAAGGCCGCCAGCGTCACGTGGATCAGGAACCACAGGTACGGCTGGTCGTAGTGGAGCTCGAAGGACAGGCCCACCAGGTGAGCGGTGTACAGGGTCAGAGTCATGACGCCCATCGCTGCCAGCGGCAGCAGCCAGGCCTCGGCCTTGCGGGCGATCAGCAGGAAGGCCCCGAGCACGGCCAGGCTCACGCCCAGGCTGGCCGCGATCGCCAGCGGGGTGTTGGTGTGCGGGGTGGCGATCGCCAGCCACCACACCGTGGAGGTCGGCAGGGAGTCCGGTCCCCAGATCAGGACCTCGGCGAGTTCCTCCTCACCGAACGAGGAGGCGTCCAGCAGCCGCTGGTAGCCGCCGAAGGCGTAGAGCAGGAAGTAGGAGGTGGCCTGAGCAAAGATCGCGATCCCGACACCGATGACCAGCAGCCGGATCTGCACCTCCTGCTTGCGCAGGTTCAACCGGCCCAGACCCATGCCGACCAGCAGATAAGTCATGTACGGCAGGGCTGGGTAGGTCCCGGTGAGCAGCAACTGGGAGGCCGTGGCCCCCGGCTCCGTCAGGACGGTGGTGAGGGTGGGATTGTAGTTGCTCCAGGCGGGCAGCTCGTTGAGCAGGCCCTGCATCAGCAGCGGGGACACGAGCCCGAAGACCGCCGCGGAGATGAAGAGTACCTTCGGCCCGGCGTGCAGGAAGGGGATTGCCAGCAGGAAGAACACCCCGTAGTAGATTAAGATGTTGTCCGCCGGGGCGTCTTCGGGCATCAGCGTCCCGATCCACAGCCCCACCGCCGCAATCAGCACGGCCCGTATCGCCAGGCCGATCCGGTCGGCGGTCATCGCCTTGCCTTCGTGCGGGTGGCTTCCGCCGGAAGTCAGGGCCAGTCCGACCCCGGCCAGCAGGGCGAACAGGGCTGCGGAGTCCCCGGAGAAGATCCGCCAGGTGAAGCTGGCCTCCCCGGTCTCCTCGTTCCAAGAGGGCAGGATGTGGATGGCCATCAACCCGACCAGCGCCAACCCCCTCGCCGCATCGATCCCCACCAACCGGCGTGTGGGCCGGATCAGTGCATCGTCGAGTCTCCCTGAATCGGTTCTCTCCGCTCGTGACATCGCGCTCATGACTCCCCCTGATCGAGCCGGCCCTTCCAGGGCCAGCGAAGTGTGCGGCCCGTCGGGGGTCGCGTCCATGGCCCCGGGGCATCCGGAGCCGATCTAACTTCAGGGTCTCGTCCACACTTGACGCCCACCTCGCGGGATCCTCAAGATTCCGTCAAGATTCCCACGGAGTTGCGCCGTCGGTGCGTGCCTCCGGCGCCTGCTCGACGTCACAGTGGCCGCAAGAACATCGTCTGCACGGCCAGGGTTTGTCCCGCGCGGCGTCCGATTCCCACGATGGGACCACGGGGGTCGTTGCACCCCGTGGAGCAGCCCGCTCCCGACAGGGCAGGGGGTGGGAGACCAATAAGCGAAACCAGTCGGGCCGGTGGACGGGGAACGAAGCGGTGGGCCGTGGAGGCTTCCGTGTGTGCGGACCATCTAGCGGGCGCAGGCCCCTATGAGTTGAGCCCCCGATAGTGGTGTAGCGCGGTGGCCCTGCTCGTCGTTGCGGACGAGGGCGCGGCCACCGTGAGATCTTTCGAGTTCACCTCTCACAGCACCCTCGAAAGGACATCATCACGATGACCGCTCCTCACATTGTCGACCCCACCGGCCTGCTCGGTGAAGCCCTGTCCGAAGCCTCGCCGGATCTGATGCGCAACCTGCTGCAGACGGTGATCAACGCGCTGCTCTCCGCCGACGCGGACGCGGTGGTCGGCGCCGAGTGGGGCCGACCCGCTCCCGAGCGGGTAACCCAGCGCAACGGCTACCGCCACCGCGACCTCGACACCCGCGTGGGCACGATCGACGTAGCCGTCCCGAAACTGCGGGCCGGCACCTACTTCCCGGAGTGGTTGCTGGAGCGCCGCAAGCGGGCCGAGTCCGCGCTGATCACCGTGGTCGCCGACTGCTACCTCGCCGGGGTCTCGACCCGCCGGATGGACAAGCTGGTGAAGACCCTTGGGATCAACGCCCTGTCGAAGTCCCAGGTCTCAAGGATGGCCGGTGACCTCGACGAGCACGTGGAGTCCTTCCGCCACCGGCCCCTCGGGGACGTCGGGCCGTTCACCTTCGTCGCCGCCGACGCACTGACGATGAAAGTCCGCGAGGGCGGGCGCGTGGTGAACGCGGTCGTGCTCCTGGCCACCGGGGTCAACGGTGACGGCCACCGTGAGGTCCTGGGCATGCGGGTGGCCACGGCCGAGACCGGGGCGGCCTGGAACGAGTTCTTCGCCGATCTGGTGGCCCGCGGCCTGGGCGGGGTCCGCCTGGTCACCAGTGACGCCCACGCCGGGCTCAAGGACGCGATCGCGGCGAACCTGCCCGGGGCGTCCTGGCAGAGGTGCCGCACCCACTACGCGGCCAATCTCATGTCGATTTGCCCGAAGTCCATGTGGCCGGCCGTCAAAGCCATGCTCCACAGCGTCTACGACCAGCCCGACGCGACAGCCGTGAACGCCCAGTTCGACCGGTTGCTGGACTACGTCGCCGAGAAGCTGCCCGCGGTGGCTGAATACCTGGCCGATGCCCGTGAGGACATCCTCGCGTTCACGAACTTCCCCAAGGACGTCTGGGCCCAGATCTGGTCCAACAACCCAGCTGAGCGGCTGAACCGGGAGATCCGGCGCCGGACCGACGCGGTCGGGATCTTCCCCAACCGGCAAGCCATCGTCCGCCTCGTGGGAGCCGTGCTGGCCGAGCAGACCGACGAGTGGGCCGAAGGCCGCCGCTATCTCGGCCTCGAGGTCCTCACCCGCTGCCGGCTCACCACCGTCGCGGACACCGGAAGCGAGGTGACCACCGACCCCCTGACCGCGCTCACAGCCTGACCCTTACACGAAAGATCGCTACACCACTCCAGGGGGCTTGACCAACTGGGCCCCTGCGCCGCCCAGCAATGCAGGGGTCATCGGGTCGCCGGTGACCGGACCCCGGTGCTGGGGGTGGCCGGGGCCGGCGGTAGATTTTCGGCGTTGCCGCCCCGTCCCCTTGTCCACTTTTCGAGGAGCGGCCGTTCAGGAGGTCCTCCATGCCGCGTGTGTTCGGTCAGCCCCTCACCCCCGCTACCGCCGGCACCACCTACGGATCCGATGTCGACGTCCGGCAGGTGGCCCGGTATTCGGGGTTCCGCCCCGAGGTGCAGGGCCTGCGCGCGGTGGCGGTGCTGCTGGTGGTGGTCTACCACGTGTTCCTCGGGCGGGTCTCCGGGGGCGTGGACGTGTTCCTGCTGATCTCCGCGTTCTTCCTCACGCTGTCCTTCGTGCGCAAGCTCGAGGCAGGCCGGCCCCTGGCCCTGGGGCGGTACTGGTTGCACGTGTTCAAGCGGCTGCTGCCGCTGGCGGTGCTCACGATCCTGGCCACCCTGGTGGCAGTGGAGCTGCTCTACCCCGGCTACGACGTCGGACGCTGGCGCGCCGAGGCGCTGGCCTCGGTGTTCTACGCGGAGAACTGGGCGCTGGCGTTGTCCGCGGTGGACTACTACGCGGTGGATCACTCCACGGCCTCGCCGTTCCAGCACTTCTGGTCCCTGTCGGTCCAAGGGCAGGTGTTTCTGCTGTGGCCCCTGGTGTTCGGGGCGGCCTGGTGGCTGCACCGGCGGTTCGGGTGGCGGCCGGTGCCGGTGCTGGCGGTGTTCTTCGCGGCGATCTTCGCGGCCTCCCTGGCCTGGTCGGTGTACTCCACATCCGTTCAGCAGGAGTTCGCCTACTTCGACACCCGCACCCGGTTGTGGGAGTTCGCCCTCGGGTCGCTGCTGGCCCTGGCGCTGCCGTACCTGAATCCGCCCCGGGCAGCCCGGGTGCTCCTGGGCTGGTTCGGGCTGGTCAGCATGGTCTCGGTCGGGGTGCTGGTGGACGTCCAAGGCGCCTTCCCGGGGTGGATCGCGCTGTGGCCGCTGGCCTCGGCGGCGGCGATCATCGTGGCCGGCCGAACCGGGTCCCCGTTCGGGCTGGACCGGATCCTCGCCTCGGCGCCGTTGGTGCGGCTGGGAGACTGCGCCTACGCGCTGTACCTGGTGCACTGGCCGCTGCTGATCACCTATCTGGTGCTGCGCGACCGCCCGATGGCCGGGCCCCGCTCCGGGGTGGTGCTGGTGGTGCTCTCGGTGGTCCTGGCCGTGGTGATCACCCGTTTGGTCGAAGACCGGTTCAAGGCCTGGGCGTGGCCGGAGCAGAACAAGCGGCGCCTGGCGCTCACGGTCGCGGTGAGCCTGGCGGTGGTCGCCGTGCCCGTGCTGTCGCTGCAGCAGGTCCAGGACCGGCGGGCCGCCGAGGTGCTGGCCGCCGCCGATCGCAACAACCCCGGGGCCGCGGCCCTGCTGCCGGGCTTCCAGTACCAGGGTGACCCGGAGGCGGAAGCGATCCCGGTGGTCACCGGCGACTACTACCAGAAACCAGGGCTGGGTGAGCCCTGCCCGGCCGAGCTCGGGATCGCCGACAGCTATCAGCAGTGGTGCTTCGACACCGTCCCCAACGCCGATCCCGCCGCGACACTGATGGTCATCGGCAACAGTCACGTGCACATGTGGATCCCCGCGATCGAGGAACTGGCCAAGGCCAAGAACTGGCGGGTGGTGACCTATATCCGCGGTAACTGCATGTACTCCACCGTCGAGGAACAGGTCGCCGACCACCAGGAATGCGCCCGATGGTTGGAGGGCACCGACCCGGTGATCGAGGCCGTGAACCCGGAGCTGGTGCTGGTCCAGGGCACCCGCAGCACCGATGAGAACGAGGAACAGTTCACCCCCGGGATGGAACAACGCCTCCGTAGCCTGGCGGAGCGCGGCATCCAGGTCATCGGGCTGCGCGACAACGCCCGCTTCGACTTCGTCCCCGCCCAGTGCGCCGTGGACCACGGGGCCGACGCCCCCCAGTGCGCTGCCTCCCACGTGATTCTGGGCCCGGACAGCCCGCTGGACCCGGTGGCCGGCGAACTGGCACAGGTCTCGATGGTCGACCTGGGGGATCTGATCTGCCCCGAAGGCACCTGTGTGCCGGTTATCGGCAACGTGTACACCTACTGGGACAACAATCACCTCACCGTCGAATACGTCCGGACCCTGGCACCCATGTTCACCCAACGCGTCCAGGAAGCCCTCACCAGCGACGGGGCCCCCTACTAACCCCGACCACAAAGCGGGCAGCTCGAAGCCTGGGCGCTGCTGAGCTCGCGGAGATCCGCCTCTAACCGGGCCATATGTAAAGCGATTCCTGGCCAGCTCGACGGTTGGGATCAGGGGTGAGTGGAGAGGTCGGTGCGGTCGCTGGAGAGGATGCTGCGGACGAGTTGCTGCTCGGCGCCAGGACTCTACAGCTGAGCCAGCCGTTCCCGTAGCTGCGCGATCTCCCGGTCCATCGACGGCTCAGCGAGGTTGCTCTGGGCCCAGGCGAAGAACCGCTGCGCCTCATCGAGCAACGAATCGAGGAAGGGGACGGGCTCCACCATCACCCGGGTCTCGTCGGTGGAGAAGAACACCTTGTGCTTGACCGTCTCCAGCACCACCGGCAGCGGCTGGTCCGGGTAGTAGGTCTTCCCGCGGCCGGTGTCCAGGAACTCCTCGACCACATGGAGCAGGTAGCACCACAGCGCCAAGACGTGATCCACCGCCCCGAACGGCAGCAGCTCGGCCCCCTGGTAGCGCAGCCGGATCTCGCCCTCGCTCCAGTCCCGGTCCCGTCGCCGACGGGACTGCCACAGCGCGGCGGCCTCGGCCTCGTGCTCGAAAATGTCCAGCAGGTAGTCCTGAGGATTGGCGGCCACCTTGGCGGGGTCAAAGATCGGTCCGCCCTTGAGGATCAGCGTGGTGCTGCTCAGCCGCGCAGTGCGCTGGTACTGCGCCCACGCCGAGTCACCCGTGGTGGCCGCCCGTGGCTTGCTCACGAGGCGGGCGCCTCGTCGAGTCGGTGCAGCTCGCTCCACAGCGGCGGCCGGCCGCGCAGGAGAAGGAACTGCTCGATCGTCGTCAGGGGTGGACCCGGCAGCTCATCGGTGGCCTCCCACACGCCGTCGCACTCATCGCACACGCGGATGGTCTCGTTCGTGGCGGCCACCTGCCAGGTGGCAAGGACACCGGTGTCACAGACAGGGCACTCATCGGGGTTCATCGCAGCTCCTTCCTTCGGATTCCTCCCGGCCAGGTACCGGGATCGTGATACGGATCGGCCGAGGACCCCGCCGCGCTGTGGCGACAGCGCTCACGAGGTCCTCGAGTGATCAGATTCTGCCCCGGATCACCCCGGCGGCGGAAGACCGCGCCTCTCCCCCCCCGCCGGCAGCGCCCATCCGGGACCGTGTGGGTGCGCCCGGGGGCGGCCCGCCCTGGCTCAGAGGTGAGTGGCGAGAATGGCGCGGCCACGGATGAAGACATCTCGGATGAGCCGTTGTTCCTCGACCGTGAAGCAGGGCCGATATTCCTCCCCGGCAGGGGTGACGCTGGGGAGGTTGTTGCCGAAGAACAGCTTGTCATAGCACTGCTGCCACGCCTCTCCGGTGTCATCGAGGGTGGCCGAGACGCTGCGGGCGATGTCGGCGAACAGATTCCACGCATCCAACACCTGCGCGCAGATCGCCTCAGAGGCGGGAAGCTCCAGCAGCTCCTCGACGTCGTCGAGAACCTGCACGGCCCCATCGCTGTCCTCCAGCTCGAGGCCGTGCCGGGCGGCCACGGTGGTGAGGTCCTCGGTGGTGGAAGCGGTGACGATTCTCCCGTCCAGGACGAGGACCGCGTCGGTGTCCTCGTCAGTGACCTGGGTGCTGTCGTCGGTCTGCCAGATCAGTGCACGGTCGCAACCGTTGAACCGGACCCACACCGGATACGAGAGCCTCATTCCCGCACCCTACCCAGCAGGCGCCGACAGAACGGGCACCCGACTGCCCTGGGCGGGCCTCACACTTCCTCGATGCGCAACTCCGCCAGAGGTGGGTGGTGATCGGCGTCGGCCCAGGTGATCTCCACCCCGCCGGCGTGGCCCTGCTCGTGCCACAGATACACGCCCAAGGCCTCAACCGGGGTGGTGTCGCTGACAGTGTGGAACCACAGCGGACACTCGGTGTTCTCCGGAAGCCGGGGCGTGGTCGGGTCCACGGTGAAGTCGAAACAACCGCAGTCCCGGACCTCGGTGATCACCAAGGAATCGAACTGTTCTTTCAGCACCGGCGCCAACAGACCGCTGTGGAGCAGAATCTGGGACAACAGCCGACGCTGAGACCCGGTCGACGATGTCTCATCCACCCGGACAGCCTATGCACCGCCTGGCCGACCAACGCCCGGCACGCCACGCGTGACCCAGCAAGGCCACCGCAATCGGGCATCCCAATCGCAGTTCCAGGAGGGTCTGTCTTTCGGGCCCGGAAGCCGGCCGTGGACGACGGACCGGACGAGACAGCTCTATGGGCAGGGCACCGAGGAAAAGTGCCGACCGAGGCGCCATTCAAGGCCGTCCACCTCGACTCGCAGGGCCGGCACCGTACCCCGGCGAAACAGCCGCCGTCGCCGTTCGATGCACCCTTCCCCGTGAAGGTAGGCGCGCATGACCAGGCAGAGCCGTCGCAGCTCGGCTTCTTTCTCCGCCTCCACGTCGTCGTAGTCGAAGAGGGTGACCTGAACCTCCAGCTCAGGAACAAAGGCATCCATCCACTCGTAACTGGCCCGGATAATGGCTGCGCGGCCATTATCGGCGCGGCGACTCACCTGCACCCCGTGCAGCCAGGCATCATCGCTGGAGCTCACGGTCGTCACGGCGAACGTCTCGTCGAACACCTCAGCAACGACCCGGTAGAGCATGGCTTTGATGTCGATGGTCATGAGGGGAGTCTCGCAGGTGCTTCCCGCCCCACGGCACGCTGGCGAACCCCCACGGCAACGGCAGGGGCCGGCATTTGGAAGGCGTGGATCCGCCCCGTAGGGAGGACCGGAGAACGCTGGTCTCTGCGATGGTGCCGTGTCATGACCGGGCACCGGAGGGGCGGTGTCAGAATGTGCCGTGACCAAGAAGAGCCAGTCCCGGAAGAAGTTGCTCGCGACTCTGCGCGAGTCCCTTGCCACGGCCACCCCGGTGCGGATCCAGCGGGCGGTGGAGCCCGAGGAGGTGCTGCAGGGGGTGGTCCTGGAGCTCTCGGAAGAGTGGGTGTTGCTGGCTGATATCCGCGACGGGGCCTACCTCGACGGCTACCGGGTGCTCCGCCTGACAGACCTCGTGCAGGTGGTACTGGAGACCACCTTCCTGTCCTTCTTGCACCAGCACAATGTCTGGCCCCCGGCACGTCCCTCCACCGGGTTCGCGCTTTCGGATCCGCGCACGATCATCACCGGCGCTGTGTCTGCGACCGGGGTGGTGTGCGTGTATCGGGAGGCGAAACGGCCCGGGAAACTGTTGATCGGCGTGCCGGTCCAGTGGAGAAAGAAGAGCCTGTGGCTGCTGCCCGTCACGCCCCAGTGCCATTGGGAGCAGCTCATGGACAAGGTCCGGCTCAAGGACGTCACCCAGGTGAGCTTCGGCGGAGACTACGAAACAGCCGTGCTGGAGGTCGCCGGCCCCATGCCGCCTCGGACCCATCCAGTGCCTGACCCGGCGTAAGCCCACCACGGCAGAACCAAACCAGACACCAATCCCAACTGCACGGCCTTGGGCGTGGAATGGTGGGCGGCATCAGGGGCGTAGCTCTACGATCGCGCCCGGCGCCGAAGAACGAGGGCAAACACCGCAGTCAGCGCCAGGATCAACAGCGAAATCCAAAAAAGCCACTGTCCGAGCGGATACATGTCGACGACGACCGGGGGCTGCCCGGCATCTCGATGGGGGTAGCCGCAGAAGAACGTCGGGGGAAGGAACGACATCTCTCCGGTGATGTTCCCCTGATCCGTTGCCCCGAGTGCCTGCGCGCTCTGCGACGGCCCCTCACTGAGGCAGACGTACTGAGGACCGTCCCGGACGGCTACCCCATGTCCGAGCTGATTGAAGCCCCACAGCAACAGTGCGAGCATCGCCACGATCCGGTTGGCGAAACGCCAATCACTGAGCTCCATGCCAGCTCTCGGAGCGATTGAGGTGTCCGGTCCCCGGTAAGCCGGCGCAGGCGTGCTCATGGCCTGAGCCTAGGCCTCAGCGTCCGCACGCCGCCTCAGTCCTGTGATGACCCGCCGCGGCTTCGAGCTCGAGCCCCGCCAGAACGGCCTCGATCACTTCCTATTGGTCCATACGACGTAGCAGCCACCGACTATCGAGGAATGCCCTTTGTCACTCACGGTCCCCATGGGAGCGACCGCTGGCCCGTCGTGTGGCCCGCGCTGAGCTGGCTGCGGCGGCGAAGAATCCGATGGCAACAGCCCACAGCCACACAGCATCGAGGAGGTAACCGATCAGGATCAGTGCGACGGCGACCATGAGCAGGAGCATCGTCTGCGATTTCCACTTCACGGCTTCTCCATGGGTCAAGGGGGTATCGAGATACTGCCGTCTAGCCACGCTACTTAGGCTCTTCGCGCGCGGGAATCGTTACTTGTGGGGACTGCGCAAAGCGCAACCTCCACCGCAGCACGGCCCGCCGCTAACCGGACCATATGTAAAGCCGGGGCTCGGGGCCTCCAGGTGGTTCGGGTGTCTGGGGCACCCTCGGCCTTCCTCGCTCAGTCGTGGTCGACAGGTGCCGGCGGCTGACCGCGGCGGGCGTCCATGACGCGGGCGTGGGCCATCTCCATCCGCCCGACCCACAGGATCGTCGTCCCGAGGATTGGCCCGAACGTCATCGCCGAACCCACCCCGACGAAGACCAACCACGCCAGCGTGGCGACCCAGGTGATGATCCCGAACGCCCAGCCCATGAAGACCCCTCCCTGGGCCTGGGTCTGGTAGTCGTAAGGTGCCGGCAGCGGGTCCGGGTCACCCTCGGTCTCCAGGCGCCGGTGTTTGACGTGCAGCCGTTGCACGCCGATGAAGCACCCGCCCAGGGTGAGCAGCCCGATGATCGCGTTGGAGAACCCGTACCCGCCGGTGGCCACCAACCAGGCCAGCGCGGCCTCGACCAGCTCGTCGGCGACGATGAACCAGAACAGCCACGCGCCCAGCCCCCACAGCCACTTCCGGTCCTTCTTCGGGGCGGGACCCTCACCGGTTCCCGGTGCCACGAACATCGACTGCCCTCTCCCAGGGTCGTGGGCTCACCGTAGCCATGGCCGGGCTCACGTCCTACCGGCCCGGGGACGCGACGGGGTCGGTTCCCTGTGCCCGGGACTTCCGCAACCGGTAGCCCAGCACGGCGGCCGCGGCCAGCAGTCCGGTACCCAGGCGGGGCAGGATCTCCTCGAACCACGGGTGCACCAGCTCCCCCAGCGCCAGCCCGGCCGGCCAGGCCACCACCCCGGCAATGACCAGCAGGATCCGCCGTTTCACCTTGCCCCGGCCGGGACCGTCCTGCGGCAACGGCGCGGTGCGCTCCGGGTGCTCCTGACGGTCGAAGAGCAGCAACGGCAAGGATGCGAAGAGATTGGCGAACATCGTCCGGTATCCCAGGGACGCATCAAAGGTGCTGTCCTCCCCGGCGGGCAGGGTCGCGAAGAAGACCGCCAGGCCCACGACCAGCACCGTCATGGCGGCGACGGTCACCAAGCGTTTCCGGTCCCGGACGAGGACGAGGTCCTGGCCCTTGGACCGGCCGCGGATCAGCCACGCCCCGCCGACGGCAAGCCCGGCTCCCCAGAGGAAGAACCCCCAGATGGTCCACTGCTCGCTGCCGGAGGTCGTGGTCAGGTACGGCAGGGACGAGAGCACGCACACCAGGCTCAGGCCGAGGGTGATGGCCCCGCACAGGGTGCGGAACCACGGGCCGGGCGTGCCGGTGGTGGGTCGTGTTTCGACTGCCATGGTCGGTCCCTTTCGTCGTCGTGATGCGTGGAGGCGGGTCGCGGCGGTGTCACAAGGGCTGCTTCGTTCCTGTCGGTGTCGCGAGGACCGCCGATGGGTGACGAGGTATCACCGGGTGTAGTGCTGGGCGGTGAACCAGTCGCGCAGCGGGGCTCGGAACGCGGTCACCAGCCAGGCGATGTTGACCGCGATGAAGGCGATCCCGAGGCCGATCAGCACGATCGCCCACTGCCCGTAGAGCCAGAACCCGAAGAGGTTGCCCAGGAAGCCCACCGCGCTCAGAATCGCCAGCACAATCCCGAGGATCCGCGCCCAGTCCGCGCCCTTGGACAGGAACACGTACTCCATGACGTAGAGGCCCACCAGCACCACCAGTCCGATCACCCCGGAGGCGATCGAGATCCCGCGCATCTGCTCGACCATGGTGCCGATCTGCCCGGCGTCCTCGGCCGGCACCCCCATCCGCTGGTACATCGCGGCGAAGTCCATGGTGGCGTAGATGACCGTGACGACGACGCCGAGGGCCGCATACAGGGCGCCCGAGGCCACGGTCAAACCCAGCAGCCGTTTGAGCTGTGGTGGCGCCGGCGCAGGGTCGTGCTGCTGCCCGTGACCGTCCCGCGCACGGTCGTGCCCTCCGGGCGGGGTGTAGCGGGGCGGTCCGCTGCGGGCGGGCTCGTCAGGGTGGCCGGGGTTGTCCGGGTTGTCTGGTGGGGTGCTCATGGCCGGTGGTCCTTCGCTGTGCCGGTAGCAGTGCCGCCGGTGGGTGTGGTCATTCGTGGCGCAGGGCAGTGATGGGGTCTTTCCGGGCGGCGCGCACGGCCGGGATCGTGCCGGCGGCGAAGGCGATGGTCAGGACGGCCGCCACGATCAGGGCGATTCTCGGGGCCTGGAAGGTGAACAGGGACAGCCCGGGCAGCCCGGCCAGGAAGCCCTCGGCCAGCACCTGGGTCAGGTAGGTGCCGGCGGCTACCCCGGTGGCCGCCCCGAGCACCGCCCCCAGCAGCCCGATGAATACGGCTTCCAGGGAGAACAGGCCGAAGACCTTGGGTCCGCTCATGCCCATGGCTTTCATCAGCCCGATCTCGCGGGTGCGTTCCTGGACGGACATCAGCAGCGTGTTGACGATGCCCAGTCCGGCAGCGATCAGGGCGATGATCGCGCACGCGTTGAGGATCCAGATGATGGCGTTGATGACGGTGCGGAACATGCCCAGCTGGTCCTCGACGGTCAGCCCGATCATCCCGGCCTCCTCCAGTTGGGCCTGGATCGGTCCGGCCCGGCCCGCGTCGTCCATGATGGCCCGGGCCATGATGTAACTGGCCGGGATCTCCTCGGGGCTGCCGCTGACCTGGTAGGCGTAGAGGCGTTCGTTGAAGGAGGTCGAGGGGATGGGGTTCCTGGACACCCCGGCCAGGCTGGCCTGGGTCACCCCGGAGACGCGGGCGTCGAATTCCTGCTGTTGCCCGGCTTTGTTGGTCATCACGATCTGCACGGTGGCCCCGACGGCCTCCTGGGGTGAGCCGAAGCCGAGGTCGGTGACCCAGGTGTCGGGGATCGCCAGTTCGTCCGCACCCTCGGCCGCGACCGACCCGGAGGCCATCTGCACTCCTTCGGAGTCGACCGGGATGCCCAGGGTCAGCTGGAACCTCTCCTGCCCGGCTTGCAGATAGGTGGGGACCACGTTGTAGACCGGTGCCACCTCCCCCACCCCGTCGATCCCCTCGATGGTGGCGACGTCCTGGTCCGACAGGCCCACGAAGGACACCCCGAACCCGGTGGCGATCTGGGTGGAGTCCGGATCGTATTTTTGCGGCCCCGACCCGGCAGACAGCTCGATCAGCGGCTGGGACTTCTGCACGTACAGTGCGCTGGCGTCACCGAAGGTGGCGACGGTGACGTCGATGTAGCGGTTGACCCCGGTGCCCATCCCCGAGGTCAGGGTCAGGGCACAGGCGCCGATGAACACGGCCACCACGGTCAGCACCGTGCGGATCCGGCCCCGCAGCGTGCTGGTCACCGCGGAGCCGACCAGGTCCCGCCCCCTCACCGGACACCGCCGGTGACCCCGAGGGCGGCCCCGCCCTGAGGGGCGGCCTCTACCCCGCCGAGGCCCGGCCCGGGGACGGTACGGGCCGGTGTCTCCACGATCCGCCCGTCGCGCAGCTGCACCCGGCGGTCGCAGCGGCCCGCCAGGTCCGCGTCGTGGGTGACCACCACCAAGGTGATGCCCCGTTGGCGGTTGAGCTCGAAGAGGATGTCCTGGACCACCGACCCGGTGGCCGAATCCAGATTCCCCGTGGGCTCATCGGCGAAGATCACCGCCGGATCGTTGACCACCGCCCGGGCAATCGCCACCCGCTGCTTCTGCCCCCCGGACAGATCCACCGCCCTGCTGTGGGCCTTCTCCGCCAGCTCCAGGCGCTCCAGGACCGCCAGGCCCCGGCGTTTGCGTTCGGCCGCGCCCACTCCGGCGATCTTCAGCGGCAGCACCACGTTCTCCAGCACCGTCTGGTTCGCGGTGAGGTAGAACTGCTGGAACACGAACCCGAAGGAGGCGTTGCGGACCCGGTTCAGCTCCCGGGCACTCATCGATGCGGTGGGCGACCCGTGCAGGGCCACGGCACCGGAGGTCGGGGCGTCCAGCAGGGCCAGCAGGTGCATCAGGGTGGATTTGCCCGACCCGGACTTCCCCACGATCGCCACCGACTCCCCCGCCTCGATCGCCAGACTCACCCCGCCCAGGGCGGTGAACCCCGCATCACCCTGACCGTAGGACTTCACCAGGTCTTGCACCTGAAGCACCGCGGGCATCGTCATTCCTGTTCTCCCCCTCCTCGCACGCCGGCCGGCGACCACTGCGGGCAGTCAACCCCTGAATGGCCGGTGTGGGACGGCGTCTCACCCCCACCCTTCATCATGTGCGAAAGCACACACACGGGGGTATGCGACGCGCGTCCCCACTAAAGGGGTGCCCCCCGATGCCTGCTCGCGCTCTTGCTCCTGACCCCCGTCAGGACGCGGTTCCGGGCGTCAATCCGCCACTGCCCGGAGGCCCCACGACAGCGCGCACCGCCCGGGGCCGCGGTTGTCCGGGCCCAGAGAACAGTCCCGCCCCGCCCCACGGGGCCACGCAGAGACAGGAACCGGAACGAACGTCCCGTACCCGAGGGACACGATGGTCAACCCCAACCGCGACGTGACAGGTCCAGTAGTCAATCGGACCGCGACCCAGCGTGCAGCACGTGCAGATAGCACCAGGCGCGCCGGATCCGGAAGGCGGAACCGATCGCGACCCCCAACGCCCCACAAGAGGCCAACACCCACGGAAACTCCGGCCGGACGAGCTCACCGAGGAACATGCCCAGCAGGACAGCCACCATCACCACAAGCCCCTCGACGATGGCGCAGGCGGCCAGGCCCGCAGCGGTCCGGACGTCGGGATCCGACGGCACGATCCTGAACTTCGGTGCCGAGGACAGCGCCCCCTGCCATCGCACCCTGCTGACCTTCTTGTTGAAACGAGGACGTGGGGCCTGAGCGAAGTAGTGGACGAGCATCAGCAACCCGAAGACGGCCAAGGTAGCCAGGAACCACAGCAGCTCCGGCGCAGCATCGGGCAGGAACCACGCCAGCGCCGGAAAGCTGATCACCGCCACCGCACTTGTCGGCAAGGCGCGCCTGATGAGCTGACCAACCGTGGGGATCGAGAGTCCGCCGGCGGGTCGAATGTCGCACCCAACGGCACCAGCATCCACGTCCACGTTCGCGACGCTACCGCCCAATGTGGGCGGCAGTCTCGGCGCACAAAAGGGGACCCTCATCAGGCTCCGCCCGAAGCCGAACCCCTAGTGCACCCTTTACCGGGGTTGGTGTGGTCAGGTGATGCCCCCTCGCGGAGTGGGCGGCCCCGTACCGACGTCGTTTACGACGTCACGCCCTCGCGCGCCCGCTAGGTGTAGTTCCCCGACACGTTGTGAACGGCTGAGGTAGGCGAAGACCTCCGTGCAGGATGTGGGTCACCACACTCACTGTCCTGAACACGGAGGTCTTCGTGTCCCACGCTAACGCTCCTTTGACGCCGGTGGGCCGGCTACGTCTGGCGGTGCTCATCATCGATCAGGGCTGGTCCATCCGCCGGGCCGCCGAGCGGTTCCAGGTCTCACCGGCCACAGCCTCGAAATGGGCCGGCCGGTACCGGGCCGGTGAGCCACTGACCGACCGGTCCAGTCGACCCCGCAGGTGCCCGCGGCGCCTGGCAGCACGCACCGAGCGGCGGATCATCGCGCTGCGCGTCACCCGCCGGTGGGGCCTGCACCGGATCGGCTACCACCTGGGTCTGCCGCGTTCAACGGTCGGGCGGGTGCTGGCCCGGTACCGGATGCCGCTGCTGACCCAGGTGGACCGGGCCACCGGTTTGCCGGTGCGCCGGTCCACTCCCGTGCGCTACGAAAAGTCCCGGCCCGGGGAACTGGTGCACCTGGACATCAAGAAGCTCGGACGCATCCCCGCCGGCGGAGGATGGCGGGTGCACGGGCGCGGATCGGCACCGGACCGGCAGGCCGGTGTGGTGCGCGACCGCGCCGCACGCGCCGGGGCCCGCGGCTCACGCGGCTATCGCTATCTGCATCACGCCATCGATGATCACTCCCGGTTGGTCTATTCCGAGATCCTCGACGATGAGCGAAAGGAGACCGCTGCCGGCTTCCTGGGGAGGGCCCAGGGTTTCTTCGCCACGGCCGGGATCACCATCATCGCGGTGATGACCGACAACGGGTCCTGCTACCGGTCGCGCACCTTCGCCGCGGCCCTGGGGCAGATCGAGCACAAGAGAACCCGCCCCTACCGGCCGCAGACCAACGGCAAGGTGGAGCGCTTCAACCGCACCCTGGTCGCCGAATGGGCCTACGCCAGCGCATACGACTCCGAGGAATCCCGCGCGGCCACCTATCAGGACTGGCTCCACCACTACAATCACCACCGACCCCACACCGGCATCAGCGGCAACGTCCCCTCAGTCCGCGTTCACAACCTCACGGGGAACTACAGCTAGGCCAGGGCTGGTGTTCTTATGCGATGACTGCCCACAGCAGCAGGAGCACACCAGCCGGTGCGAAAACGCCGGCTAAAACCAGGGGAATACGCGAGAACCTTTGATACTCCCGGACATAGAAGGCCTCCAGCTCCTCGTTGTAGGTGCCCTCCGAACGCTGAATGAACGTCTCCAGAACCGGGCCGACGAAAACACGCGTGACACACAGATAGAGGACCAGCTCAATGCCGGCAGCCAGCAACAGACCATAGGCTAGAAAGTCGGGGAACTCTTGGACATTCTCATAAGCCATGCGAGTCGCCACAAACACAGCAAAAATTGCTACGAACAGGGTCGGGCCCCAGATCATCACCCGGGCTCCCTCGATGGGGCGATCCACCGCCACCTCAGGGTCCCGGCTGTGCCCGGCCCGTGGAGCAGTAGGTCTGGCCCAGCTCTTGAAGATGATGGTCAGCACGAACACGAACATCAGGCCGGTGACAACCATCTCGAGTACTTCCACGACGTCCTTTCGTCGCCCTCCAGAGAATCTGAGGACATCCTCCATTCTTACCGCAAGGTAGAAATATCAGGCCCCTCGAGTTGTCCATACTTTTGCAGGAAGAGTGCTCCCACCCTCAGCCCCACCCCGTTCCAGGTCAGATCGGCCCCCGATGCGCGGGAGGCAACCCCTACCGCAATGCGGCTCGTCGCGGAGTCCACCAAGTCTCCATCAGTCTCTGGGCCTGTGGATCTCCGCTCTTCAAGGCTCTCGGTAGGTCCCCACAAGTGTTCATTCTCGAATGCGAACCACCCCGGTACCGTGGCAGACAGGCAGGGAGGGGCCCATGAACTATCGACGCATGGAGGCCACGTCGCTGCTCGTCTGCGCTGTCTGTGCCGCGGTGCTCGGGTTCGCCACCGGGTGGTTCGACCTCACGGAGACGCAGGCCTTCGTTGTCTGCGCCGTGTACTTGATCGGCGGGCTACCGGCGATTCTCTATCTGCACTTCATCGCCAAGGCTCAGCGGGACTCCTCAAGGACAAGGAATCGGCCCAGGTCCGCGAATCTCCGATACGCGTTGTGGGCTCCACCCGTGGCCATCTGGGTCGTTCTCGCCGTGCGCGCTGACGACCCAGTGACGAGATGGCTATGGGCCGGGGCTGCGGGTCTAGCCGTGGTCGCCGTCGCCATCGACTGGTGGCGACACCGGGCAAAGAGCACTCCACGCACCGAAGGGGCCGAGGACACTTAGAAGTGGTTTCAATAGTTACGGCTGAGGCGTTGAGTGGGGTCGACCAGGCCGGTGATCATGACTGCCATGGCGAGTCAGAGAACGTTCGGACGACTGGTCAGCGACCAGCTGTGGGAGCTGCTGGAACCCTTGATCCCGCCACCCCCGCCGGCGAAGAACGGGCGCACCGGGCGGCCTCGGGTTGATGACCGGGCCGCGCTGGAAGGCATCCTGTTCGTGGCCGAGAACGGCATCGCATGGAAGAAACTCCCCACCGAGCTGGGCTTCGGCTCAGGGATCACCTGCTGGCGCCGACTGCGGGCCTGGCAGGAGGCCGGGGTGTGGGAGAAGCTCCACCACACCGTCCTGGACCAGCTCGGCCAGGACGGGGCGCTGGACTGGTCGAGGGCGTCTTTGGATTCGGTGAGTGTCCGGGCGAAAAGGGGGGTGAACTGACCGGCCCCAATCCCACGGATCGCGGCAAACTCGGCACGAAGTACCACCTGCTGGTCACTGCCGACGGGTTGCCGCTGGCGGTGGCGATCACCGGAGCCAACCGCCACGACTCCATGCTCGTGGAGCCGATCCTGGACGGTTTGAGCCCGGTCAAGGGCCGAGGCCGCGGCCGTCCACGGCGCCGACCGGTCAAGCTGCACGCGGACAAGGCATACGACAACCGACGAGTCCGCCGCTACCTGCGCCGGCGCGGGATCACCGCCCGCATCGCCCGCATCGGGGTGGACTCCAGCGAACGCCTGGGCCGGCACCGCTGGGTGGTGGAACGCACCATCTCCTGGTTGCTGGCCTTCCGTCGCCTGGCCATCCGCTACGACCGCAGTGCTACCACCATCACCGCTGTGGCGACCCTGGCCATCACTGTCATCTGCGCACGGCGTCTGCCCCGGAAAGACTATTGAAACCACTTCTTAGGGACTCGTACTCCGGACATCCGGAGCTCCACGATGTGCCGCGAACTGTCATCGCAGCTCTCGAGCACAAGACGTACCACCAGATGGGGGAAGATGCGGAACTACTTCTTCACGATCGCGATGGGGCTGTGCGTCCTGATTGGGGTCGTGAGCCTGGGAACCACCAGCAATCCAGGAACGGCGTTGATGGCGCTTTTCGCGGCCACGCTGGGCTTGTTCGGGGTGGGGCTGGGGCTCTATCAGATCCGGGCTTCTCACAAAGCCGGCCGGACCCTGTCCATCTTCGGGCCCCCTGCCGGCCTGGAGGAGTACCAGCGGCGGGGACCACGCCACGGGACGCGCGGGGAGAATTGGTTCGGTGTCTTCATGGGCACCTGGATTGCCGCCTCGTCCCTGTGGCGCCTGGACGATGGGTGGAATGCGCTGGACATGATTTTTTTCAGCCTCGCGCTGGTGATCGTCCTGGTGTCTATCGTCCGCCTGGCCCTGCTCCGTCGAACCAAGCAGACCCCGCAGGCCACGTCGCACTCCGCGACAGCACATACTTTCGGACACCCCAACAACCCTCACGACTGACACCACCCTTCAGACGGTCGAAGAAGACCTTCCCTCGCGCCGCCCCGATTCGGTTCCACGCTGCCGAGCGGCGAGGACCCCATGCCGACCTCGCCGAGTACTAGATAGATGGTGCAGAGGCTGTAGCGATGCACCGCCTTGGTTCTCAGGACGGGGCTCGGGCGTGCCGAGCATCACCCGCGGAGGCAACGCTCCCCGTAGGCTGATCTCGTGCTGCACCTCCTCATCGACACCTCTACATGTCTCGACCTTGCGCAACGTCGAGATGGGCAGCGCTGGATCGTCGCTCTGCGGGTACTCATTTGTCAGGGAGAGGTGAAGCTGCTGGTTCCGCCCGTGGTCATTGAGGAGTTCGACCGCAACGAAGCCCGCGTGCAGGCGGCGATGACGTCCAGCATCGCGGGCCGGTTCAAGCAGATCCGCCATGACCTCGTGACCTACGGCAGCGACGACGATGCTCATGCCGTGGAGGTCATCGAAAACCTCGGCCGGCACCTCCCGCTCGTCGGCGCGATGACGACCCGGAACTTCCGGGATATCCGTGAGCTCCTCGTCGCCGGTCAGATCGTCGAGCAATCAGAGGCCGAGATAAAGCGCGTCGTCGAGCGGGGGTTGAGAAAAGCTGCGCCCTTCCACAGCGGGAAGAACAGTGTCGCTGACGCCGTCATATTCGAGCTTTACCAGATCGCCACACAGGGAGCGGACCTCGCGGAGCACCCGCACGCCTTCGTCACCACCAACCACACCGACTTCTCTCGGGCGAATGGCGATAAGCGGGAGCCGCATGACGACATTGCGGATGCGTTCGACGGAACCGGTAGCCGATACGCCCTTGGGGTGGACGGCCTCGACGTGGTCCTGCGCGACTACTTCGGTGAGGAGATCGAGGAGCTTTTCGAGGAGACTGACTTCCAAGAAGAGCCCCGTCGGCTGGACGACATCGTCGCCGCGGAGAAGGAGATGTTCGACCGTATCTGGTACCACCGGTCCTTGCAGGCCGACTACCGCGCCGAACGGGAAGGGGACGCGGAGGAGCTCGAGCGCAACCAGGCCGTCGCCGGCCCCGGCCGTGCAAGGGTCGAGGCTACCTATACCGAGCCCGGGCAACTCGGGCCGTACACGGACTTCGAAATCGGGGTGCTGAACGGGAAGATGAGCGCGCTGCGGTGGGTGCTGGGTAGCGAGTGGGACTTCCTCGACACCTGATCCGCCGTACGTAAGCCGGACCCCATCCGAGTCACTGCACGCCTGTTCGCTCAGTAAGCAACCGCGAGGCGTTGTCATGCCCGATTACCCCGCCCGGTGAAAAGCCCGCTCAGGTGCGTCATACGCATCACGATGTCCACAGATAACGACGGCCTCAGATGCTCGTCGCTGGCGGCAGCTCCCGGATCCGCCGGTAGAGGGTAGCCCTCGACATCCCGAGGTCGCGGGCGACCTGGGTAGCCGGCTCCCCACCGTCAATCAGTCGGAGGGCGTTGCGGATCTGGGAGTCGGTGAAGGTCGGGCGGCGCCCGCCGAGGTCCTGGCCGGCGGCCCGGCGCTTGGCCACCGAGTCGGTGATCCGCTCCCGCTTGATCTCCAACTCCATCTGGGCCAAGGCCGCCATCACCGTGAACACCATCGACCCCATCGGGGTGGCCGTGTCCACGTCTCCCCCACCCAGGTTGAGCACCCTCAGCCCCGCTCCCCTCGCCCGCAGTGCCTCGGCGAAGGCCAGCATGTTCTGCGTCGAGCGGCCCAGCCGGTCCAGCGTGGTGATCACCAGAGTGTCCCCCGACTCGAGCGCAGCGACCGCCCGGTCAAACTGCGGACGCGAAGCACGCCCTCCAGACACTCCACTGTCGACATAGATGTCATCGCGCCGCACACCGGCACCCAGGAGGTCAGACACTTGACGGTCTGCGTCCTGCTGCCGCGTCGACACTCGGGCATAGCCGATCAGCTTCCCCATGTCCACCCCATCTGTCTCGCAACCGACGTTGAGTATCTGATTCTAGGGGTATGGATAAAGCACATAGCTACGAGACAGGCCGAACCGCGGAAACATGCGGGCGCAAATTTTCCGGACGAGACGTCTCGCAACCCATGGGTTGAGCGACGGACTGCATCGCTGGTGATCCACTACTCGAAGGGGTCCAAAGTTGGGCGTGGGGTGAGTCTGCGACTGTCTGCATGTGAATGCATACTGATCTCATGCGAATGAGACGGCAGGCGACGCTGTATCGAGACAGCGCGGTGGAATCATTGACTTTGGCTATCGAAATTTTTAACCGTCCTTCTCCCATAGCGCGGGACCATGCGGTTCCGATGCTCTTAGGCCATGCCTTCGAAATGCTTCTCAAGAGTGTCATATACCAAAAGCGGGGTACCGTCCGTGATAAAGGGGATGAGCTAACGCACTCCCTGGGCCGATGCATTGGTATCGCCCGCGACGACTTGCAAGTGATAACGAATGATGAGCGAGCCCTCCTGTCGGCCCTAAAGCAGGATCGGGATTGCGCCACTCATGACTCAATCACCATGAGCGAGGAGCTGCTATGGGTTCACATGAGGTCCGCCATTACACTTTTTCGGCGCCTTCTTAAGGATGAATTTAGTGAAACACTAACTGACCTGTTGCCAGGGCGGGCCATCCCAGTAAGTACGGAGCCCCCTCAAGATCTACGGACACTTGTGGAGGAAGAGCTTGCCATAGTTACCGCATACCTAGCTCCTGGAAAACGTAGGGGTCCGGAGGCGCGCGCTCGACTGCGACCGCTTTTGAGCTTGGATGGTGCTGCTACCGGAAGGACGGACCCGCCCACGGAAGCAGAGGTAAACAGGGCTGAGAAAGAGCTTCGCAAAGGGGTCGAATGGTCAAAGATTCTTCCTGGTTTGGCAACGCTGAACGTTGCTCCCGTCTCTCCCGAATCGGATGCGCAAGAGGTGATTTTACGGGTTGGTAAGTCCGCAGAAGCAATCCCAGTTCGAAAAGCCAAGCGAGATGAAGAAGCTCTTGCGTATCGATCAATGGATCCATTTGAAGAGTATGGAGGAAAGCTCTCGGAATTTGGGAAAAAACTCGGATTGACCCAGCAGCAGGGTTACGCCTTGATTGATTACTTGGATATTAAAGAAGATGACGTCGCTTATTTTTGTCGCAAAACAAAAAATGGCAATATTGTGTATCAGGGGCTTAGTGCCCGTGCGTATGAGGTTGCTAAGAAAGCTCTACGGGATGGTCTAGATGTTGAAAAAATAACCCTTGAGTACAACGAGTCTCAGAGAGATAAAAGAAAAACCACTAGCGCCCGATGACATGCGCTGAATAAGCGTTTAAATTTCCGCTTGCCTCAAAACATTTTCTGCTTTTGCTCGCCTTCCCTCGCGTGGTTGAGCACACCTGCATGGCTACGATGAAACACCAATGGATGATTGACGGCCTATTGTGAGGACTGATCGCTTCACTGTTCCCGCCGTTGCTACCTGCCCCAATTTTTAGCGGTCGGCCGAGGACTGAAGGTTGATCCGCATTGGGTGGCATCATGTTGGACAACAACGCAGTCCATAGGACTCTTGAGGTCCAGGGCAGGCCAGCCGAGATCTCTAGGTTCTGGGTACACTTCACGCCCACCACGGTGTCATAGCTGAACCTTGTAGAAATCTGGTTCCGCAACATCGAACGCCAAGCCCTGCGTCGGGCCAGCGTCGCCTCGGCGCCAGAGCTCAACTAGCGGATCTGAGTCTTCGGCGCAGGCTGGAACGACCGCTGCCACCCCTTCGTTTGGACCAGAACCAGCACCGAAGTCCTCAAGGAATCCACCACTTAACGACATCAAAGACGGGCGCAGGGCCTTATGAAGCGGGGACGGATGGTGATTGACGGCTAAATTCTTGCTCTGCGGTTTCTAAAGTCCAAATGGCAAACTTGGCTCTTTGCGCCAAGCGCCTCCATACCGAAGGAATTTCGGTGGGGCCTACTAGAACCAGGACACCAGCAAGAGAATCCACCTCGGCATCCACGTACCAAGTGGCTTGTTCTGCCATGTGCTCCCTATGGTGCTCAAGTTGTTCGAGCAGCTGTCCCACACCCAGTCGGAGCTGTTGTGACATTTCATCACCTACAGTTTTTACCTCCACATTCACGAGCACATTACTGGCAAGGAATGCCACGTCCTGGCCGAGGTCCCACACTGTGGTTTTGTGGCCTGCGTTTTGGGCAGCAGCTCGCAGGCGTCGGACTGCGTCGTGATGGCGAGCCGTGGCCTCATCGCGCGCCTGCGGATCAATCCAGGCCCCAGGGACGGGCTCGGACGGAGCGGCTGGCGTTTTTTCCGGGGTAAAGTCTGTGAGCCAGCCAGCACGACTAAGGACTGATACATCTGCCTCGTTCGCGTCATCTGCTGTATCGATCAACTTTTTAAATGGCTGAGATGCTGTCGACCCTGATGTGGCCGATTCATTGCTTTCCAGGTCAGATGCGGACTCGTCTCGTTCGACGGAACCTTCGGCCGGAGTACCTCGTCGATATTGTTCCAACCGATATGCGAGTCCCGCCCGAGTACGCCCCAACACGCGTGCGATCGAGTTAAGCGGTATTTCTCGACTGTCGAGTTGGGCAAGCAATTGATTGAACTGGCGTGATGCTTCAAGTCGCTCGGGATTATTCGGTCCGCGTCCGGGCAAAATCTCCGCGAGGTCGGCCAGTTCCATCAAAGTTAGGAGCTCGTCGTCAAGCCCAGCCAACGGATCTAGCCTTCCGGATGGTTGCATAGACGGCGGCAGTGTGCCTAAAAGCCGGTCAAGGCGGAATTTCACTGCGGCCGTGGTATATCCGAGCTGTTTAGCCATCGTGTAAGCCGTCGCCCCGCGCTCATGCGCCATGAGCAAAATTTGGTTGTACTCATCGGCAGCAACTGCCACGTCCGATCCAGCAGTTGTCCTTCCACGCTTCTGTCGGGCCAATGGCTGCAATTCTTGCAGGCGCACGACTTCAGAGTCCGTCAGGGAAGGTCTCGGCTGCACCGGCTGTGCGGGCGGCAAAGGTTTTTTCTTGCTCACCTCCACTTCTATACCCACTAGTTCTGTATTAGGAACACGAATCGCTCGGCGGCGAATAGCTTCACCAGTTACTCCCAAGAGTGTCCCGATGGCCTTGAGGGTATACCCTCGGCGCACCAGTTGCGCGCATAGCAAATCCAGGTCGTGGCGAGCTACCACGTCCCTGGGGTTCTCATTAGCAGCGGCGTGAAGTCTGCGCAGACGCGCAGCATCTGCCTCGGGCACTTGGTTTTCAAGAGTTGGTACCCATTTGTGTGCAGAGTTCGAAAGCTGGGCCTCGTGCGTGCTTTCTGATGCGTTAGTCGATGTACTCACAGTCACCGAAATGCCTTGGGTTCGATTGAATTGGCCTAGAAATCATTTGTTAGGACGCATGCGTGGGCTCCGTGTCCGAGGCTATTTCGTCTTCGGGTTCCGACACGAGCAAGATTAGGTCTGCGGGGAACAAGCGTTGGTCGACGTTGGCGCGTCCCAAACTGTTGAAAATGACGCCTTCCCGCTGGAGTAATTCTGCCGGCTCGTCAATCTGCCCATCGGTGGACCACTTGAAGTTCGCCGCGGGGCGAGCGTCCGAGGTCAGCACACGATGGGGGTGTGGGACCGGGAAATCGCGCAATCTGTTCCCGATGGGCTGCGCCGCTGTTCCCAATGCCTTCGCGAGATCCCCGTAGGTAGTCCACCGCCCTGCTGGAATCTCTGCCAACATCCGGTCGAGCCGCGACCACAGATCATCCGGCCCCTCATTCCGAACACTGGGGTTTGGACCAGGCCACGCCGTACAGATCATCTCCGCCATTTCATCGGCACGAGCGTGGATCTGCTCCGGTCCCCACTCCTGCTTCGCGGAAATGAACTGGTTCATACGTAGTCCGCTTCGGCCCAGTTCGGCTCTCTTATCCTCAAACAAACGATTACTCATGTTGGAGTTGTAACCGCTGAGTGTCAGATTGCCGAGAGTGTGCACGAGGCCTTGGTGAAGCTCATCGACGGCTGCATCGTCGGCTGTGGCCTCCAGGACCTGGCGCCATCTGCCCGACAGGGTCTGGGGAAGCACATGTTCGATGGTCAGCTTCGCAGGATCCACCGGTTCACGGCTACCGTAGAGCTCCTCGAGCCACAGCAGAATGAGCTTTCGCTGGTTGGCGCGGCCCTGCCGGTAGAACGGCATGTCGTGTACGGCTTGAGTGATTTCTTTGTCGGACGCGAAGTACCGCTGGCCCCGGGAAAAGTAGTCCCGCACCTCATCGACCACATCGGCGGTGCCGGGGATCTCGGCCACTGCCTGAGCGAACAATCGGTTCAGACCGGCCGAGGGGCGCCCGATTAGAACCCGACGGACCAGCATGGACTCGATCACCAGCAGGGCCTCGGCCAAGGTCTCGTCGTCGAAATGGCCATCGGCGCGCTTCGTCAGCAGGTGCAACAGTAGCGGCGCTGCGGTGGCTGAGCCCCAGTCCATGAGTCGCTGAAGACGAGCTCTGACCGCTGCGGACCTTTCCTCATTAGGGTGGTTGATCAACCGGTACAGACGCGCCAGCCCAAGCAGACGGGTCACCTCCCTCGCGATCTCCTCCTCGGAGGCGAACTGTTCGAAGCGCTTCCTCTGCTCCTGGTATGTGTCACCGATGGTGATTTTCGGATTGCGCTGCACGACGTCCAACCAGAACAGGGCGTCCATTTCCTCACGAGTCAGCAGGTCCTGGAGGGGTTTCCACGTGGAGCGATAGACCTCCTCACCCAGGGTGGGGAGCCGCATGAAGATGTGGTTGCGCAGCAGGTCACCCTGCGACAGCTTCAGACCCGTGTTGTTGAGGGACTCGAAGATGCGGTGCACGTTGTCGGACTCCGAGGTGCTGATCGAGACGAGCGACAAGCCACTCGTCACGGCGTTCTCCACCGCGGGAATGTCGACATCCTCGCCCAACAGCGCAGCGCGGAAGAAACGATAGGCCTCCCCGACAGCGTCCTCCCCATCGGCGCCAGGCACTCCGTCGATGACGTCGATGTAGGACTGCCGGTCGGCCTGGGTGGGAACCAGCTTGATGCGGTGTGGATCGTCGGCGTACTGGTTGACGAGGAACTGGTGCATGATCCGGTTCGCCCCACGTCGGTCGTCCGGGTCCATTAACAGGATGTGGTCGTGGATGGCAGCCAACAGAATCGTCAGCGTGGTCAACCGCTGCTGACCATCGACGACCAGGTGTTTCGTCACGCCCCCGGCCACATTGCCGGGATACGGGGCCAACACGAGAGACCCGATGAAGTGCGTGGTTCCCAGCTGGTCTTTTCGATCCTCGGCCAACTGAGCGATGTCCTGCCACAGCACGGACCACTGTCGCCTGCTCCATTGGTAGGGCCGCTGGTAGAGCGGAACCATGTACTGCTTCTCGCCTTCGAGAATGCGCTGAAGGGACGTTTCCTGAGCGGCAACCATGGTCTATCTATACCTTGCCGACCTGGCCAGTCCCCACCGCACGGAGTGATGCCGGGCCGGCCGTTCCACAACCTTGAGGAACATGGCGAAGTGAATGCTGTCATAAGTCCGCGACCCACTGTGCCGGGCACCTTTCCCATGGAGCACCAGGAGAGCACCGGACTCCGGTGTCCTGCAGAGGCTCAAGACCAGACCAGCGGCGACTGGCGCGGGAGGCGTCGTAGCATCGAATTCTCACGAATAGGGACCTGCATGCCGGAGGAACAGGATTGCTGTTGATACTCTGTGCGAATGCACACCTCTGGCTCGATCGATCCCCATCTTCAGTCGGTTGTTGAAGCCGCAGAATCTGATGAAAGACTCCAACGTATCGTCGTGGTCTGCGGCTTCACCGTGTATGTGGGCATACCTGTCTCGACAAGGAAGTTTCTTTTCCAGACGCGTGACGCGTTCGCAGAAGAAGTCAAGAAGGAAATGGCACCCACTTGGAAGACATCACGCCAAGAGAAAGATCGGCTTGCCCCCCGAAAGGGCTAATGATCTCATTGCGGCGATCTCCCCGGGCGACCAAGCAGCGACACCCGATCTACTTTCTTTGTCGCCAGCAACCGTGCACCCACCTGGTCTAACAAGTTACGAAGTTCCAGCGCTACGCATTCACCTGCGTCAAGTGGATGCCTGGTGGATCGCCCCGTTCCGGGATCACCAAGCTAAGTTCCGAGGCGGCGGTGTAGGGGTGGGGATGGAGTTTTAGAGAATTTTTCCATGGTCGTGCGCCTCACCCACCGCAGCGGCCATCGCCGCCGCAGCGTGGTTGTGTCTCACAACTGGAATGCTTCATAACACTTGGACTGCGAGACGTGCCAACGCGCCGAAAGCTCCTAAGACTCGGTCTCGCCTGTCTGCGACTCCAGCAAATGCAGTGTCAGTCGGAGAATCGTTCATAGGCACTCTGCCGGGAGGTGTTCAACGCCCACCCCACCCCAGCCCACGAGGCCCCGCTCCCCCGGGCGTCCCCCACGGCATCAGGCAGCGCCACGCTGGCCCCGCGTTCGAGCAGGCGCAGGAACCTCACCCGCTCCAATGCGCGGTCTGCGCTCTCCTCGGTCTTCGCGGCCGCCCACGCATCCGCGGCCATGCACAGGAACTGGGCCACCGCCACCCCGTCACGGTCGTCCACCGGCACGGAATGATCGGCCAAGGCGGCCCCCAGCTCCCACGCCGCGTGCGGGGCCGTCACGCCCTGCTGTCCCTTGTGCTCGAGCACGTCAACCTCCGAGGTGTCATGAAACCCTGACGCTGTCAGGATCTCCTGACACTGCTACGAGGTCAAGCATTTTAAGCTGGCACCAGGGCACGCATTCCTCTCACTGGCTCCAGTCTTGCAACCAAGGCGTCGCACAACCCGTGCCTTAGCCTCGATCCACGGGTCTGTCCGTTAAACGGTGTGTGGGGTCCGGCGGTTCTCATTAGTGAGTGGTTCTTTCGAACCGTCCGG